>CAYOWG010000001.1:0-41700 GCA_964407605.1 uncultured Sulfurospirillum sp.
TCAAATCTATCTACTTTATAAAGCTTGACTGAGCCCTCATAAAGATAAAAAATATCATCTTTCTCATCTTTCTCATAAAAAAGTATATCAGAAGCGACACAGTTTTTAAGTGTTGCTATTTGCGAGAGTTTTTCTAAGGTTTCATCACTGATATCAGAAAAAAATGGCATGCTTTTAAAAAGATTTTTATCTATCAAAATGTTTTCCAACAGGCGTATATATTAGTTCTCATACATCTCCAATAACTTATCCTTATTGAGTATTTGCAACTCTTTATCTATTGCAATGAACTCTTTTTTTTTGAACTTTGTCAAAGTACGTGAAAGGGTCTCGGGAGTAAGGTTTAAAATTGAAGCAACTTTTGTATTTTTTAACGAAGAAAAAAGCTCACTATGTTCTATTAGAAACTTTGCTATTTTCGCTTCAGAGGTCAAAACTACCTCATTTGTTATAACTTCGCTCATAATCTTTAGTTTTCCTGCAAGTGATTTGATGATCTGCAAAGACAAATCTGGATTTTTAAAAAAGTCCTCTTCAAGCTTTTTATAGTCTATCTTTAAAACTTCACCTCTACATATAAACTCAGCAGTTGCAGGATATGGTATGTTTTCAAAGTTTGCAAGCTCAGCCACTAAACTTACTGGTAAAAACTGGTGCAAGGATATCTGATTGCCTTTGTGATTAGTCTTGTAAAGCCTCACAACACCATCAAGCAAGATATGCAAGTACCTTGGCTCTTCGCCTTCAAAAAAGAGTATTTCTTTTGAATTGTACTTTTTTATCATTGATATGGCACTTAGTTTTTTTATACCCTCTTCATCTAAATGAGAGAAAAATGGTATATCTTTTATACGCTTCATAAATAGATATTACCATTTATTAACCTAAAAATAACCTAAAAAAAGATATAATTTCAAAATATTTACAGGAGATGACAAATGATACTCTCAACTTTCATTGAAGCAATAGCGCAGATTTTACACATGGTTTTAAATATATATATGTGGGTTGTTATCATCTCAGCCCTTATAACTTGGGTAAAACCAGACCCGTACAATCCGATAGTCCAAATCCTAAGACGACTAACAGAGCCAGTTTATGAGTATATGAGACGCTATATCCCTACTATGATATCTGGTGTTGATTTAGCTCCTATCATACTCATCATCGCTCTTCAGTTTTTTGACCTTTTTGCTATAAAGCTTCTTTTTAATATAGCTAGTGGGCTTTAAGTGTTTAGTAGAGTCTTAATCCTCTGCCTTATTTTTTCATCTTTTAGCCTTGCGAGTGTGCCTAAAGATATCTCGTTTTTTGATGACAAACCAAGAGGGGTTGTGAAAGACTTTCATATATACAGATACTTGACAGAAGCAAATGCAAGCTCAGAAGATGCATGGAAACTTTTAGAGATGACGAGTCACATGAGCATGAAACTGTTTCATGCTTTTGCAGACAAACTAGATGAACCTCATGCAAAAAAAGTTTCAAAATGCCTCAAGATGAAGCTAGAGCCACTCCTGCAAAGCGATGATGAGTGTTTAGCTATAAAGTTTTCTCCTTTTTTAGCAACTAAACTCAACAAAGAGAAGTTAAAGAGTGTAGAAAAAAGACTAGAGCAGTATGACATATCAAAAACCCTACATGTAATCTACTCTGATACTCCTTTTGAAACCCTCATAAAAGGCGACAAAGAGCTTTTTTTTAGTCTGTTTAATAGGGTTGGCTCTAAGTATAGAAGCGAGTTTTTTGACCATGAAATCAGCAAAGAGAAGATAAAAGAACTAGAACTTGACTGGAGGATAAACTCTACTATCAAGTATGTAGTTACAGGCAGAAAATTAAAAAACTTCAATAAATCACTTATACATGTAGATAGATTTTCAAAAGTTTTATCACATAAAAGCCTGTTTTTTTTAGGACTAAATGCACTTCAACTTAGATATAAAAACCTTGCTATGGCATTTTTTGAGGAGTCTTACAAAAAAGCTTTTAGACAGATAGACAAAGACAAGATTCTCTTTTGGCAGTTTTTAGTAAGTGAAGATGAGAAATACAAAGAAGCTATCATGAAAAGTAGTGATATAAACCTATACACTCTAATTATGAGTAAAAAACACGAACATATCGTAACTCCAACTGCTAAAGGCACACACCCAACTTACGACATAACAGACCCTTTTGGATGGACAAGGATACTAGGAGTCTCAAAAGGCAAAACTCAAGAAGAACTCATAGAAATTGCAAAAACATATCACTACAGCAACACACTTCCTCATTATGCGTTTATCATGCAAAGAGCAAGTGGATTTAAAAAGCACTATTATGCTATCCCTTATACACAATACCTAAGCAAGGAAGAGAACAAACGCATAGCACTTATCATGGCAATTGCTCGTCAAGAGAGCTATCTCATTCCCTCAGCGGTTAGCACCTCTTATGCACTTGGCATGATGCAGTTTATGCCTTTTTTGGCTAGAGCAATCGCTAAAGAGCAGAAGATAGAAGACTTTGACTTGAGTGATATGTTTGAGCCAAAAACTGCTCTAAAGTTTGCAAACATCCATCTTGATTGGCTTGAACGATCTTTATATCATCCACTTTTTGTAGCTTATGCTTACAACGGAGGAATTGGTTTTACTAAAAGATTATTGCAATCTGGGACATTTAAAAAAGGCATATATGAGCCCTTTTTAAGCATGGAGCTTGTTCACTATGATGAGAGTAGAAAATACGGTAAAAAAGTCTTGGCAAACTATGTTATCTATATGAGACTACTAGGCGAAAAAGTATCTATTCATAAGCTTATCGAAACTCTTACAAATCCTGAAAAAACAGATAGATTTAGATAGCTCTAGTCATCTACGATTTTTGTTTCAAACCCTATGCTTTCTCCCATGGGTAGGTTTCCATACTTATCACTAAAGCTCATACTGATTGGTGTAAAACTTGATAGAGTAAGACCAAACGATACACCTTTTTTTTCCTCATCTATTGGTGCTTCCACTAAAAAATACTTAGCCCAAGGACTATGTAAAGGCAGGAGTTTTAAAATCTCATTTGTGCTATCTAGCTTTGTAACTTTTGTTATATTTTGACCGTCAATTCTAAACTTTAGCTTATCATATAGCTCTTTATCGCCTCCGCTTGCTATGTGAATATTGACTATAAATTTCTCTATATCATCTTCTTTTATGCTCTCGTGTTTAATCTCGCTTATATATGTTACAACAACAAAAGCTTTTGTTATCTCGCCATCTTTTATGCGTGCTTTTTTAGTTTGAGTTAGTGCTTGCTCTTTTACATTGTCGAGTAGGGTTGTGTGAATATTTACTTTTTGAGAACAGCCTGTAAAAACTAATGAAATAAGCAAAATATACAAAAATCTATAAGCCATTTTTTTCCTTTTAAAAATGAATTTTATCATAATTTATGCCCTAATTGGGTATAATCCCAAATATTTTATATCTAAGGTCTATTATGAGCTCTTTAGCTATCGCTTTTAGCGGTCCGTCAAATAGTGGAAAAACTACTCTTATTGTTAAAGTCGCAAATGCTTTAAAGTCAAAATACTCTTTAGCCATAGTCAAGCATGACCCAAGTGATAAGGCGGTGTTTGATAAAGAGGGTAAAGATAGCTGGAAGTTTTCACAAACTGGAGCTGAAGTCCTTGTAACAAGCCCTAAAAGAACTACTTTGTTTTCTAAAAAAGAGAAAAATATAGAAGAGATTATAGAGATGTTGGGCGATTTTGATATTCTTTTGGTTGAGGGGCTTAAAACTCTTCCGCTTCCAAGGCTTTGTGTTTTTAGAAACAAGCTTGATGAGAACTATTTTCCTATGTCAAATGCACTTGCTATCGATGATAGTATCAATCTTGATGATTATCAGATACCAGAGCATCTTGCAATTTTAGACCTAAATAACATAGACTCTATAGTTGAGTGGATTTTAAAAAATGCAAAAAAAGTGAGATAATATGACAGAGATTATTGAAGCGATAAAAAAATCTGCAATTCGTATTCGTGAAGCGATAGAGTTTGATGATGTTGGCTACTCAAAAGAGCAAAATGCGACTGGGGATACTCAACTAAAACTAGATATAAAAAGCGATATCATCATAGAAGAGGAGTTTAGAAAAGTAAGCTCAATCAAAGAGATAATTAGTGAAGAGAAAGATAATAAAACACCTCTACATGTAGAAGGTAGATACCTCATAGGATATGACCCACTTGATGGCTCAAGCTTGATTGATGTAAATCTTAGTGTTGGTTCTATCTTTGGGATTTATGAGGGCGGATATGCTGGAAGCAACTTGATAGCTAGTGTATATGTAGTCTATGGACCAAGAGTTGAGATGGTTGTAGCGACTGATAAAGTTCGGATGTATAGGCTCAACAAAGAAGATGAGTTTGTACATGTAAAGGATATAGTTTTAGAACAAAAAGGCAAGTTAAATGCTCCTGGTTCCACTCAAGCGTGTTGGCATCCAAAGCACAAAAAGATGATAGATGATATATTTGCCGATGGATACAGACTAAGATATAGTGGTGGAATGGTGCCTGATTTGCATCAGATACTACTCAAAGGTGGTGGGCTTTTCTCTTATCCGGCTACAAGTGATGTACCAAAAGGCAAACTTAGACTTATCTTTGAAGTATTTCCTTTTGCTTTTATCTATGAGAGAGCTGGTGGTGCTGCGATTGATGGTGAGATGAGGATTTTAGACTTGAGCCCAAAACATGCTCATGACACAAGCCCATGTTTTTTTGGCTCAAATAGCGAGATAAAAAGGGTTTTAAAAGCCTATGGGTGACAGCTACCAAGATAGGCTTGATGAGACAAAAGAGAGCCTACAAAGATGTCAAGATGAAAAAAATATAGACTCATGTATGAAGTGTGAAAAAACTTTTGAATGCGAGACTAGAAAAGATTATGTAGATGCAGTTTACGAGAGCATGTCTCGCGGCGAAAGTGGCGGATTTGAATTTTAATCAAAAACAGTGGAGCGGGACTGGCTGCTTTTCTAAAAGAAAAGATGTCTGTACCCGACTACAAAAGGAAGAGCATGAATAACGAAACAAAATATGTAACAACACCAATCTATTATGTAAACGATGTGCCACACATCGGACACGCATATACGACTATCATAGCTGACACGATGGCTAGATATTATCGCCTAAAAGGCTATAAAACTTTTTTCTTGACTGGCACTGATGAGCATGGTCAAAAGATAGAAGTAGCTGCAAAAAGTAGAGGGCGTGAACCTCAAGAGTATGCTGATGAGATTAGTGGAAAGTTCAAGACTCTTTGGGATGAGTTTGACATAAGCTACGACAAGTTTATCCGTACGACTGACGCTGAACACAAAACTGGTGTTCAAAAAGCTTTTAAGCTTATGTTTGACAAGGGCGATATCTACAAAGGCGAGTATGAGGGGTATTATTGTGTTAGTTGTGAGACATTTTTCGCTGAAACTCAGCTTATGGATGGCGAGGGTTGTCCTGATTGCGGGAAACCTACTAAGCTTGTCAAAGAGGAGAGTTACTTTTTTAAACTCTCTGATTATCAAGAAAAATTATTAAAATGGTACAGCGAAGATGAACAGTGCATTCTTCCAAAAGGCAAGAAAAATGAAGTCATAAGTTTTGTAAAACAGGGGCTTCGTGACCTCTCTATCACTAGGACTAGTTTTGACTGGGGTGTAAAACTACCTGAATCTATGAATGACCCAAAGCATGTTATGTATGTCTGGCTTGATGCACTTCTAAACTACATAACTGCTCTTGGTTACAGAAAAGATGATGAAAACATGGACTTTTGGCCAGCAACCATGCATCTAGTGGGCAAAGATATACTTCGTTTTCATGCTATCTACTGGCCTGCATTTTTGCTCAGTCTTGGTCTTCCTTTGCCAAAGCATATATCGGCTCACGGCTGGTGGACTAGAAATGGCGAGAAGATGAGTAAGTCAAAAGGCAATGTTGTTGATCCTAGAGAGGTAGCAGATGCTTATGGTCTTGAGAACTTTAGATATTTTTTGCTTCGTGAAGTTCCTTTTGGTCAAGATGGGGACTTTTCTCAAAAGGCTCTTATAGACCGTATCAACTCAGACCTTGGAAATGAGTTTGGAAATCTTCTAAACCGTATTATAGGTATGAGTGGCAAGTATAGCGAGGGGAGCGTAACATCTCTACATGTAAAGGCTTTACATGTAAAAGAGCTTGATGAAGTTGAGACTATCTTGGAAAACATAGAGGAGAGACTAAATCTACTGCAAACTAACCGTTATCTTGAGGATTTATGGAAAGTTTTAACTATAGCAAATGCTGCAATCACGACCCATGAGCCTTGGGCGAAGATGAAAAACAATGACAAAGATGGTGCTTTAGCGGTTGTTGGATTGGTGGCAAACATACTTGCACGAGTTACTGTTTTAGTGAGTCCTATCATGCCTAAAACTGCTCAAAAGATAGCGTCTGCACTTGGTTTTGAGGTCAATACAAAGAGTTATGAAAAACTGATTGAGAAAAAAGAGCTACTTGATGATTTTGTGATAGAAAAAATCCCACCTCTTTTTCCTAGGATTGAAGAAGAGGTTTTAGAGACAACTGAACCTACTCCTAAACCAAAAAAAGAGAGTCAAAAAGATGAGTCAATCATAACAATAGACAAGTTCTTTGAAACCTCTTTGAAGATAGGAACTATTGTAGAAGCGCAGGAAGTTCCAAAAAGTGCTAGACTTTTAAAACTAAAAGTAGATTTGGGTGAAGAGAAAACTAGGCAGGTAATTGCAGGCATTAAGGAGTATTATTCTCCAAAAGACTTGATAGATACTCAAGTATGTATTGTAGCAAATCTAAAGCCTGCAAAAATTATGGGAATGCTTAGCGAGGGGATGCTCCTTGCTGCAAAAGATAAAGATGGACTAGCTCTAATGAGACCAGAGTCTAACAAAAAAAGTGGGACGCCTGTTGGATAAAATAGACGCAATCGTACGCATAAGTTCTGGGGTTTTGTTAAATACTCCAGCAGTTGAATTGATTGAAGATATTAGAACCTCTTGCTTGTCAGTCAAAAGAGGTGATATGTTTATAGATATAAATAACTCAAAAGAAGAAGTTCAAACAGCAGTTAAGAATGGGGCATACTGTATAATGTCAGCTTCAAGTTATGAAATTGGCGATGAAGAGATAGCTTGGATACATACAAACGACCTAGAGATGGGCATAGTAAAGCTTGCTCGTTATTTTGCAAGTAAAAAAAGTCTTAGATTTATACAGCTTGCTTCTGTTCAGTTTGAGCTTGCAAGGTGCTTACGCATAGAGACAAAAGCTAGGCTTTTATCAAGTTTGCCTTCAAGGGCTCTGCTTGAGATATTGTCTTGCGAGGATGAAGCTCTATTTTTTGTCATTAAAAACTCATTTATAACAGATATTGACCCGACAGTTAAAGAGTATGCACTTAAAAAAGAGCCTGCGTATCTTTTAGAAAATAGTATCTTTTATACATCTTTTGCATACAAAGAGAGATTTATAAAAGATATTAGATTATCAGCTTTTTTTGTTCCTTATCTCTGTTCATTGATGGACCTGCTTGATGAGTTAAACATAGAGTTCAAAATCGATAATTTTAATAACTTTAAGCACTTTTATCCTCGTTTTGTTAGCTCTAAGATGGGAAAGAGAGATTTTGGGACGACTAGGCAAGCACTTATATATGAGTGTGATTTTGAGCTTTTTGAAAAAGAGTTAGCTTTTCTTAAAGATAGAGTTGATGAAAATCTACTTATTAGCTTTACATGTAAAGATAAAGCTATAACAGTTTTAGAAAAAACTGACTTTAGATATGCTCTTATATATACAGAAAAAGATGATTTTGATGAGTTGCTTTGTGAGAAAAAACCAGTACAGATGGAGCTCTTTTAGTGATAGAACTAGACAATCAAACCCATGTAAAAATCGACATAGAGATGCTAGAGTCTATATCAAATGAAAAAAAAGTGATTGAGCTGATTATAACTGATGATAAAACTATGCATAGCATCAATATGGAACAAAGAGGCATAGATAAACCAACTGATGTGCTCAGTTTTCCACTAGAAGATTTTCCTCATTTTCCACTAGGCTCAATCGTTATCAATAGTGATTTAGCTCAAATAAGGGCAGATGAACTAGGTCATACCTTGAGTGATGAGATTGTTTTGATGTTTATTCATGGTTTTTTACATCTAAAGGGATACGACCACGAAAAGGATAATGGAGAGATGAGAAAAGAGGAAAAGAGATTTATAAAAAAGTTTAATCTACCAAAAAGTTTAATAGTAAGAATGGAGAGTTAATGGAATATATAATATTTTTAGTTTCAATGAGTGCATTGATATACGGAGCAAATCATATCATAATTGAGTCGGAGAGAATCGCACTTCACTTCAATATATCATCTTTTGTCATAGGTGCAACACTTATAGCAGTAGGAACAAGCCTGCCTGAGATGGCTGCAAGCATGGCAGCGAGTAGTATGGGTAAGCCAGAGATGGCAGTTGCCAATGTCATAGGAAGTGTGACTTTTAACATTGCTATGATTCTAGGAGTAGTGTTTATAATTTTTAAAAATATATTACTAAAAAGAGATCTATTTAAAAACGATAGTGCTTGGGGTCTTTTTCCATTTTTAATCTTTATCGTTATGGCTTATGATGGTGTGATAAGTATGTTTGATGGAGTAGTTTTTCTTATCTTGATGGCAGGTTATCTTCTTTTTCTTAGCAAAAATGCGAAGGCGATAGAGGGAGAGGTAGATATCTCTTTGGCTGAAGAAAAATTTGCTTGGGGTAAAACAATCTTGATCCTTCTTTTAGGTTTTGGACTTGTAATTATCGGAGCAAACTACACTATCGAGAGTGCCTCAACTATAGCTAGAGGGCTAGGAATATCTGAGTGGGCTATATCACTGATTCTCATTGCATTTGGTACGAGTCTGCCAGAACTAGCAGTAAGCATAACTGCTGCAAGAAAAGGCAATGCTGATATAATAATCGGAAACATCGTAGGAAGCAATGTGGCAAACTTTACGATAGTTCTTGGAGCTGCGGCAATCGTAAATCCTCTTAATGTTGATTTTGCAAAATATGGTTTTGATATACTTTGTGCTGGAGTTGCAACTATAATGCTGATTTTTATCACAGCGAACAAACTATACAACAAATCAGCAGGCTTAGCACTTTTGGCTGTGTTGGCACTTATGCTTCATAATTCTTTAAAAGTATTTTTATAAACCACTACTTTATGTATCCCATCTCTAAAAGCTTATCATAGATTTTAGAGATGACTCCTCCTGCTGCTTGACCACCGTGTCCACCGTGCTCTACCATAACTGTCACAACATACTGGGGATCTTTATAGGGTCCATAAGTTGTAAACCAAGCGTGAGAGCGATGATAATGCTTGAGCTCACTCTCTTTCATGCGTATTTTTTGATCTTGAGGTATGCCAACAACTTGAGCAGTTCCAGTCTTCCCCGCGATATCTACCTTGGTTTTAATATGCCTATGACCTGTTCCTTCAGGGTGAGATATTACCTCTCTCATTGCTTTTCTTATTAGAGGTAGATTTTTCTTTTGATTAGGTGATAAAATATCTTTTTTCCCAAACTCGACATTTAATCCAGCAACATTTTGTATAAAATGTGGTGTTATGCTATAGCCAGTTGCTAATAGTGCAGTATGTCTTGCTACTTGCAGAGGTGTAGATAAAAAATAGCCCTGACCGATTGAGCTAATTAAAGTTTCTCCTTGATACCAAGGTTTTTGAAATTTATCCCTCTTCCATGACCTGCTTGGTACAGTTCCAATAAACTCATTAGGTAAATCTACGCCTGTCTTTGTTGCAAACCCAAGATCAATAAGAACAGGAGCAATACGCTTAATACCCACCTTTAAGCTAGTTTTATAAAAGTAGTCATCACAACTCTCTCTGATTGCTTTTATAAGATTAGTTTTTCCGTGTCCATGTTTTTTCCAACATCGAAAATTTCTGCCGCCTAGTTCAAAATTGCTAGTACAATAATGACTAGTTCTAGTCGTGACTAGTCCTGTATCTAAAAGTGCCAATGCTACGCCCATCTTAACAACTGAACCAGGAGGATACAATCCACTTATTAGTTTATTTGTAAATGGATTATTAAAATCATTTGAAAGCTTTTTCCACTCTTTGTGACTAATACCAGTAACAAACTGATTTAAGTTGTATTCAGGAAAACTGCCAGCTGCTAATATCTTTCCATTTTTTGCATTCATAACTATAATGGCACCATTTTTACCTTCAAATACTTCTGCAATATACTGTTGTAGCTCCAAATCAATACTAATTGTAATATCATGACTTACTGGTAGTTTTTTATCTATTACTTCTAGTTCTTCATTGAAAGCAGTCACTTTTGTTCTTTTTATACCTTTTTTGCCTTGTAAAACTGAGTTATAATACTTCTCTATACCAGTCCTACCAACATATCCTGTTAGTTTTGCTATAGGATTTTCTTGCTCGTCTCTTAAGTTTGCTTTTGCTACATATCCTATAACATGTGATGCAAGATTTCCATATGGATAGTAGCGCTCAGTTGCAATTTCTATCTCCAGATTTGCTCTCAATGAGAGTTTTGAAAATTTTGAAATAAAGTCATCGTGAGAGATAAAATCAATAATCTTAACATAATCATGAGAATATAAAGAATCTCTTTTAAAATACCTTTTTTTTAATTTTTTTTCATCTAACCCTTTTATGTTTTCAATTAAAAAATCTATCTCTTCTTGCAAAATTTCTTTTTTTCTTGAGCTGCTTAGATGAGGTTTTATAGCTATACTAAAACCTAGTTTATTTACTGATAATGGTCGTCCATGCCTGTCAAGTATCGCACCTCTAAAAGGAGGTAAATCTTTAACTTTTGTTGCATTTTGTTTTGCCATCTCTTCATAATATGTATTTGATTTGATACTAATGTGGTATATTTTTACTAATAAAACTATCCAAAAAGCAAAAAAAGCAAAAAGCAAAAATCTTATTCTCATATTTTACCCCTAAATAGTATAATTGATACCAGTATATCTAGAATTATATAATAAAAATACTCCTGCGAAAAGTATGGCAAATCTTGATTTAAAACATATGCTATAAAAACATTTAGAAAAAAATGTCCGAGGTAAGCAACTGTAACATATATGGCTATAACACAACTATTGCAAATAATAAAATTTCTAATTTTTTCTAGAAAAAAATAATAAAAAAACATTACAAATAAAATAGATGAAAAAAGATAAAATCCTTTATTTAAATCATATATACTCAAATATGCAAAAGAAAGATATATGTAAAGTCTACTTTTATCATTTTCAAAATTTATAACTATATAAGAAAAAAATACACCTACAAATAGTGGTAAAAAGGTATAAAGAGAGCTTAAAGCTTGGTAAAAAACCAGTCCTAAACAAACAAAAAGAAGCCTCAGATAGTTTTGATTAGTGCTATTTCGTCGCATATCGGAAAGCGCTTACATTTAATACAGTCAGCCCAGATTTTATGAGCTGGTAGTGACTCTTTTGGAATCTCGCGAAAACCAATTGACTCAAAAAAATTCTGTTCATATGTGAGAGCGAAAATCTTCTCAACTCCTAGTTTTTTTCCCTCATCTAGCATCTTCTTAACCATATTTTTTCCAATCCCCTCGCCTCTGCATGTATCTGAAACTATAAGACTTCTTATCTCTCCTAAATCATGAGCATGAAAATGAAGTGCACCAAAACCAACTATAACATTTTCCTTTTTGACAACTATATATGAACGGATATTGGTTGCCATTTCATCAGAGCTTCTAAAAAGAATCGTTCCTTTTTTTACTTCATCAAAAACCAAGTCTTGCATCTCTGCAATGTCTTTAAGACTTGCTTTTTTATATTCAATCAACATCTACCCCAAACAGTGCATTAAATATTTCATCTATTGTTTTTTGTATGCCTTTTGCGCTTAAGCTTGAAACCATAATACAATTTGGGTATATCTTCTTCAACGCACTTACATCTTTTTGCTTTAGCTTGTCAGCCTTAGTAAATACAAGCAGTATCTTTTGATCAGCTCTTTTTATCTCATGAAGATAAGTTGAAACCTCTTTATCTATCTCAAGATTAGGGTGTCTTGAATCAACCAAATGAACAAAAAGCCTTATTGATATCCTCTCTTGTATAAACTGAGTTAAGTTTCTTTGCCACTCGTGTTTTATAGATTTAGAAACTCTTGCATATCCAAATCCTGGAAGATCAACCAATCTTGCAGAAAAATCTTCGCCATCTTTTTTAAACTTGATATCAAAAAAGTTTATAAGCCTTGTCTTTCCTGGCGTTGAAGAGCTTTTTGCTAAACCCTTTCTTTTTGTTAGGGCATTTATAATAGAGCTCTTACCAACATTGCTACGTCCTATAAAAGCAACTTCACTCATATCATCTGGTAAAAGCTGTTCAATAGTTTGAGCAGATTTGACAAAAACTGCCTCTTTTATAATAATCATCTCTTCTTTTCTTCTGTTTTAAATATAAGCTTAACTGGCTTCTTTCCATCACTTTCGACCTCATAACGACCCGTTTCTTGATTTACAAAAATCTTATCGCCATATATTTTTCTATTACTTACTTTTTCATGTAAAAAAGCATTTTTTATCAAAGTGTATTTATTATTAATTGGATCATAAATCATCACATTAGCTCTACCAAAATATATTTTATCTTCCATAATCATATCAATCGAAGCATTACCCGTTGCAGTATATTTTAAAGGCTGTCTGTTGCTATCAAAGTTAACCACTATCTTGTCTGCTTCTAGCCTATCTTTTCCTTTTATAATTACTACGCTACCGGTAAACTCTGTTATCTGCTTTTTCTCATCAGCAAAAAACTTATCTGCTGTTATCTCGACCATTTCGGCACTCAAAAAACCAACTAAACTAAGTATTGTTAATAATATTTTCACTTCTTATTTACCTCTATTTTTGATCTAATTTTCTTCGCATATATCTTCTCTTCTTTAGTCATATATATCATCGATGCACCTTTTGTAATGCTTCTGTTATCTTCTAAAACAAAATCGCTGTCTGTTTTAAATACTTTTGATTTTAAGTTATAGTCTGCTTGTTCTGATCTAAATCTTACACTATTACTATTTTCATAACGGACATTTCCCTTTAGGCTTAAATTATCGCCGACCAAAACTCCGCTATCAGCTCTTAAGTTCTCCAATAAACCTTCATTGGATTTTCTAACTGCATCTATATCGTAAAACTCATCTCTATTTGTAAATCTTAAAACTTTTGTTCCCTTGATTATATGCTCTATTCCACTATTTACTATAGAATAACTAGTCATTCCAAGTATTTTCATACTCGCTTCACTCTTATCTACTTTAGCTAATTCAATAACGAAAGGTTTTTTATAAAGCAAAAATAGAGCTATAAAAACAAAAGCAATTAGGAAGTAATATAAAAATTTTACAGCCAAAGCTTTAAAAATTCCTTTTCTAGCCCTTCTTTTTTTACTATCATATCTATCATCTCTCTAGCAGCCCCTCTTCCTCCGCCTTTGCTCAAAACAGTCTTAACGCTGTTCTTTATAAACTCGATACCATCACTTGGAGCAAACGACCATCCTACACTCTCAAGCATAGTAAAGTCGTTTAAGTCATCACCTAAAGCAGCAACATTTTCCAAAGATAAATTTTCCTCTTTTAGTATCTTTGCTAAGAGCATCTTTTTATCTTTAATTCCCTGATAAAGGTGAGTTATATTTAGCTCTTTTGCTCGTCTCTGCACGATTTTAGAGTTTCTTCCAGTTATAATCGCACTTTTTAGACCCAATCTACTCCAAGAAGCTATCGCTAATCCATCTTTTACATTAAAAAGCTTATATTCATTTTGATTGCTTCCATAGATGATGCTACCATCAGTCAAGCACCCATCCACATCAAAAACTAAAAGTTTTATCACAATATACCCTTTGTACTAGGAACTCCAACTCTGTCATTTTTTTGTATTGAGCGACGCAGTGCCACTGCAAAAGATTTAAAAACCGCTTCAAGAATATGGTGCCTATTTTTACCTCGTTTACACTCTACATGTAGCGTCAAACCAGCACTGCTTACAACTGCTCTAAAAAACTCCTCTGCAAGCTCCACATCAAACTCTCCAACTTTTCCTGAAAGCTCAACATCATACACAAGATAGGCACGATTACTCAAGTCCAAACAACTCTCCACCGCAGCCTCATCCATAACAACAACAGCATTTGAGTATCTCTCAACGCTCTTTATCGGATACAAAGCCTCTCTTAGAGCTTGACCTATCACTATGCCAACATCCTCAACACTATGATGAAAGTCTATATGCGTATCACCCTTACATGTAAGGTTTAAATCCACCAAAGAGTGCTTTGAAAAAGCCTCTAGCATATGGTCAAAGAAACCAATGCCTGTTGATATGCTCGACTTACCACTACCATAAAGCTCTAACTCCACAGATATATCTGTCTCTTTTGTTTTTCTCTCTATCTTTATCATTATTACTCTCTTACTATAAATGAGCCACTAAACCCATCTTTTGATTTATAATCTCTTGCTTCATCTTCACTCTTAAAGCCAGTCAAAAATACTCTATACAAAGGCTGACCATCTTTATCTCCAACAACAACTTTCGAGTTATATCTACCTTTAGTTTGAGTGTATCTTTTAGCATAACTATATGCTCCATCTTTGTTTCTAAATGCACCAATTTGAACTGCAAAATTTCCTAGTACAACACTTTTTACACTTCTGTGCGAACTTCCAACAACTCCATTGAACCCTATAACCTCAATACGAACTGGAGCGGTACCTTTCTTTATCATATCTATTCTATGGGCTGCTTGTTTTGAGAGGTCAATGATTCTTGATTTAACAAAAGGACCTCTGTCATTTATTCTTACTACTATCTGCTTGTTATTTTCAAGATTTGTAACTCTAAGCATAGTGTTCATAGGTAGTGTTTTATGAGCTGCGGTCATGGCATACATATTGTATCGCTCACCATTTGATGTAAGCTTATTGTGAAACTTTGGTCCATACCAGCTTGCTATTCCGCTAAAAGCGTCGCCTATACTCACTTTCGTTGGATAATATTTTTTTCCTAATACAGTGTATGGTCGCATTGTAGCTCTGTGCATATTTTTTGAGTTTTTCATATTTCCATCTTGAGTCTGTGTAGTAGTTTTCTTACTAGCTCCAGAACTGCCACTATGTACATACTGACGACTAGAGCATCCACTAAAAACAAGCACGGCAAGTAAAAATATAAAAGTTCTAATAAGCATACGGTATAACAATCTTATCTCCCGCTACTATAATTGAGTTTTTCTTACTATTTATACTCATTATTTTATCTATGCTTATATTGAATTTCTGTGATATCTTCCCTATAGTATCGCCTTTTTTTATAGTATAGCTTCTAGTTTTTGGCTTTAACACAGGAATAACCAAAGTCTTATTTACTCTTAGCGTATTTGATTTTAATCCATTGAAGTCTTTGATGATTTTATAAGATACGCCATATCTCTTGCCTATTTTATAGAGAGAATCTCCTTTTTTGATTTTATGAACATAAAAACTTCCATTATCTCTTTTTTGGTCAAAATTTTTCGCAAATACAGCTTGTTTAGCATAAGGAATATAAAGATGATATGTGCCTTTTCTAGGAGGAGTAAAGCCATAATTTAAGTGAGGATTATAAGATTTTATCTCCTTATATGACATGCCTACACTATGAGCAACATTTTCAAGCGTAGTGCCGCCCTTTACCTCTACCTTGGCAAATGTGTGGGTTGAGCCTCTATTCATAAGATACCCTGCATCGTGCCCAACTATAAAGTCTTTACTGTTAGACAGATACTCCATCATCATTATTTTTCTTATATATCTTCTGCTCTCTCTTGGGATATATTTTTTATTTTTATCAAGAAGCACTGCAAGGTCATCAGTACCAGCTCTCTTGATAGCCTTACTCAAACACCCCTCTCCACAGTTGTAGGCAATGGCTGCAAGATACCACTTATCAAATCTCTCGTGAAGGTATTTTAGATATTTTATGGCTGCTTCAGTTGATTTAATAGGGTCTCTTCTCTCATCAACATACATGTCTATCTCTAAACCAAACTTTCTAGCAGTATATGGCATAAACTGCCAAATACCTGCGGCTTTTGCTTTTGAATACGCACTTGGTTTAAAATTTGACTCAGCCATTGCAAGATATAAAAAAGCATCAGGAATCTCTGCCTCTTTTAGCATACTTCTTAAGACTGGTATAAATCTATTGCTATTTTCTAACACTCTTAAAAAGTGTTTTGTCTTATATCTATTGCTATCATTTTTCATATTGATAAAAAGAAGATCAGTCATAAAAGTTGGGTCGATATCAAGACTTTTTAGAGCTTTTGCCTGTTCACGATAATTTGTATCTGTACTTAAAAATGCATTTGCACTTTGAATCAGTATAAAAAATAGTATAAAAATTCTAAACAACATTAGGCTCCCTTAAAATAACTTGTTAAAGCTATTATTTTATCCTAACTTCACTTTGCAAATTCTTTAAAGAGTCTTTTTGCATTCTTTGTAGTTAAGTTTTCTATCTCTTGGACATCTTTATCTAGCAACTCTGCTATCTTTTCTACTACATACCTCGTATATGCAGGCTCATTTCTTTTTCCTCTATAAGGATGTGGAGTCAAGTAAGGAGCATCAGTCTCCACTAAAAGTTTCTCTAGTGGGATGTGAGGCAGAACTTCTACTAAGCTCTTTGCATTCTTAAAAGTCAAAACACCACCAATCCCAAAATAAAATCCATCATCAGCTAGACTCAAAAGATGCTGACTTGCATTATAGCAGTGCAAAACTCCACCAACCTCTTTAGCGTTACTCTCTTGCAAAACTCTTTTGCTGTCATCATTTGCATCACGAATATGAACTATGATAGGCTTTTTGACGCTCTTAGCTAGCTCAATATGAAGCCAAAACACCTCTTGTTGTTCAGCTTTTTCTACTCTTTTCTCATCTTCATCATCAGGAAGCCTATAATAATCAAGTCCACACTCCCCAACAGCTATACACTTCTCATCTCTCAAAAATCCACGCAAAATCTTCTCATCATACTGCTTATAGTGATAAGGATGCACACCAGCTGCAAAATATATATTTTCATTTTCACGAGCTATCTTTTGAGCCTTATACAAGTCGTCTATGTCAGCTCCAGGGATTAAAACTCCCTCAACTCCAACTCTTTTGGCATTTGCTATGACCTCATCTAGGTCTTCACTGTATCTTTCATCATCAAGATGTGCGTGAGTATCTATAATCATGGGGCTAACTCTACTCTATTGCGTCCACTATTTTTTGCATTATACAGTGCTGTATCTGCTTGATTTATCATCTCTTCAACTCCGTCTTCACAACAAAATGAAACACCCATAGAGACTGTATATCTTATCTCGTTGCCCTTTATGCTAAGTACATTTTGAGCTATCTTGAGTCTAAGGCGAACTAAAAGCTCAACCGCTGAGCTTTTGTCTATATCTTTCAAAAGCACACAAAACTCTTCTCCGCCAAATCTAGCTACTATATCAGACCCTTTAATGCTCTCAGTTACCAGCCTCACAAGCTCTTTTAACGCCACATCTCCCACATCATACCCATAAGTGTCATTGATATCTTTAAATTTATCTATATCAATCACGGCAAGAGCAAACTCTTCACCACTACTCTCACACTCTTTCATATAGGACTCTATATCTCTAAAAAAACTCCTTCTGTTTTGTGCTCCTGTTAAAAGGTCTCTATTTGCCATATCGCTTATAGTCTCTATATACTCAAGCAACTCTATAGCATTATTGACCCTACAAACTATCTCCTCTTTAGTAAAAGGTTTGTTTATAAAATCATTTGCCCCAATTTTGAGAAATTTTGAAGATATCATAGCGTCATCACTAGCAGTTATGGCTATGATGCTCATCTGCATCTTTGAGTACTCTTGGCGAAGAGTTTTTGTAAGCTCAAAGCCATCAATCACTGGCATATTATAATCAGTCAAAACAAGCTTTATATCAGGGTTGTCTTTTATGTAAACAAGAGCCTCTTCCCCATGAGCAGCCCCAAAAACCTTATACATCTGCAAAGAGAGTATCCGCTTTATCTCATTTCTCATCGTTATAGAATCATCTACAACCATCACTTTATACTCTCTATTTTTTGAAAGCCTCTCTATAAGCTGAAATATATAATTAACATCGTCCATATTGCCTTTATAAACATAATCTATAACATCTTTTTTGAGCATTTCCTCTCGTGTTTTTTTATCTACATTTGCAGTTAAGACTATAGAAGGAATCTTTTTGGAGAGCATAAAATCAACCACTTCACCATTAGGAGCATCAGGAAGATTCAAATCCAAAAGTGCGATAAAATACTCATTTTCACTAGCAACCATCGCTTGAGCCTCTTTCAAAGAGTGTGCGACATCAACTTCAAAGTCTATATTTTGTGCTATCTTTTTTGCTATCAGTTTTGATAACGCTTTATTATCCTCAACTATAAGTATTCTTTCCATCTATCTACCCCAATAATTTTTTCGCAAACTCAATCGCCTCGCCACTCACATCTTCGCCACTAACCATACGAGCAAGCTCAACAACACGACTCTCTTCACTCAACAAAACCACCTTGCTACCGCTCTCATCTTTTGTTATCAAAAAGTGAGAATCAGCTTGAGACGAGAGCTGAGGCTGATGAGATATAGCAAATATCTGATACTTTTTCGATAGTATCTTAAGCACCTTTGCAACACTCATAGACTCTTTTCCGCTCAGATTTGCATCTATCTCATCAAGAATTAAAACCCCTCCGCTACTCATAAGATATTCGCTAGAAGTTGCTATGAAAGCTAGACGAAGCCTGTTATACTCACCTGAACTTATCTTCTTTATATTAACCCTACCAAGCTCTACATGTAAAGAGTCCACACCAAGCTCATAAAGCTCAACTTGACTCATAACTATATCTATCTTTGGCATATAAAGCATATCTAAAAAAGAGTCTATTTTAGAGTTTAACTCCCCAAGCGACTCTTTTCTAGCTTTTGAGATTTTCTTTGATTTTACATCTAGTATCTCTAGCTTCTCCTTACATACAGATATAAGCTTCTCTTTTTCAAAGCTGATGTTGTCATACTCTTCTAGCTCTCTTACTTTTTGCTCTTTATACTCCAAAGCCTCTTGGATTGAGCCATATCTTGATTTTAAAGCTGATATCTTCTCTATCCTCTCAAGCAGTGCATCCACATCTTGCTCTTCAAGGTCATTGAGCCTATCTACCTCTTCTTCAATTATGGCTCTGAGCTCATTCATAGACTCATCAAAAAAACTACTGTCTCTCTCAACAAGAGTTAAAAACTCGCTCACTCTACTCTCATAAGCAAATATCTCATTAGCCTCACTCGCACTCTCTTCTATCTTCTCTTTTTTTGAAAGTGACCGCTTAAAACTCATAAGCTCCTCATCTTCGCCGATTTTTGGAGAGATTTCATCTATTTTGGAGATTTCAAACGAAGCAAACTCCTTTAACTCCTCTATCTTTCTCTCTTTTTGTTCTATCTTCTCAAGCTTATCTTTTAGTTCTTTATACTCAAAATAGAGCTTTTCAAACTCTGAAACTTCTTCTGCATGTAGAGGTTTTTTCTTTGCTATAAGAGCATCAAGCACTCTTATAACCCTCTGGTTTTCAAACTCTTCGCTATCTCTAACTGCGAGTGAGCTTAAAAAAGTTTTAGATATCTCTAGCATACTTTTTTTTGATACACTTCTACCATTTATAAAGTACCTTATTGCTTTCTCTTTTGTATATTTAAAGATATTTATATCATCACTTTGTAAACCAAACTCTTCAAGCCTAATACTATCAGTAACCACAGCCTCAACACTACTAGCATTGGCCTCAGCTTGTCCAAATAGCGACAAAATACCCTGCATAAAAACTGATTTTCCAGTTCCACTTGGTCCTGTAAAAACTATAAGACCCTCTCCAAAAGTGATGTCAACTTCTTTGAAGGAGAGTTGATTTTTTATTATCAAACGCTCTATCATTTTTTACCCCAAAAAAGTTTCTCTTTTAAAACCTCAAAGTAGTTTCTATCTTCTTGATGAATCAGCTTCGCCCCTTTAAAAGCTATCTTCACACTAACACAATCAAAATCACTCATACTATACCTATCTTGTCCATCTACCACTATAACAGTATCTTTGTCACGACTTTTAAACATCACTTCAAAGTTTACTGGCAACACTAAAGGTCGTTGAGTAAGAGAGTGCGGACATACAGGAGTGAGTATAAGAGCTTCAGTAAGCGGATATATCACGGGACCACCTGCGGATATATTGTAGGCAGTTGAGCCTGTTGGAGTTGAAACTATCAAGCCATCTCCGCTATATGTGTTGATAAGCTTATCGTCTATATATGCTTCGATAGTTGCCATTCCTGAAAACTTAGAGCGAGAAAAAACTAGGTCATTGAATGCTACAATTTTCAGTTTTTTATCCTCTACATGTAGAGATACTTCAAGCATCATTCTTGTATCTATTCTATACTCGCCTCTGAAGATTTTATCTAAAAAACTCTCAATCTCTTCACTCTTCACAACAGTCAAAAAACCAAGCTTACCAGCATAAATCCCCAAAACAGGCTTCCCATAAGAAAAACTCTTCCTACAAAGAGAGATAAGAGTCCCATCTCCACCAAGAGCAATCAAAAAGTCACTCCTGTCGCACATCTGCTCAAAACCAACACCCTCACAACCCAAAAGCTCCGCACTCTTACTCTCAACCAAAAGCTCTACACCATACTTTAAAAGTGCATTTTTTATCCTCTTAAAGTGATGAGTCAAGCTTGCATCATCTGGCTTGCATGTTAAGCCTACGAATCGTATCTTTTTTAGTTTTTCGTTTGTGTCTGTTATTTTCATAATTAGATTTTATCGTTAATTTGATTAAGTAGTCTTTATATTCTATTTAGATATACTTTCTCCTTAATAAAAACAGAGGAAATTGTCTTGAGAAGTCATTATTGTACAGATTTAAGCGAAAAAGATATTGGTAAAAAAGTAGAGCTTTGTGGTTGGAGTAACAACGATAGAGACCATGGTGGGATTGTGTTTATCGACCTTCGTGATAAGAGTGGGCTAATTCAGCTTGTGTGTGACCCAGCTGATAGTAAGCAGGCTCATGAAACGGCAAATGAAGTTAGAGATGAGTTTGTTTTAAGAGCGATAGGAAGTGTTAGAGCTAGAGGTGAGGGGCTTGAAAATCCTAAACTAAAGACAGGCAAAATCGAGGTTGTTGTTGAAAAGCTTATAATTGAAAATGTTAGTGAGCCAGTTCCTTTTGTGATTGGCGACAATAAAGTTGGCGAGGATGTGAGGCTAAAGTATAGATTTTTAGACCTTAGAAATCCAAAAGCTTATGAGATTTTTAGACTTAGAAGCAAGGCTAGTATTGCTGCAAGAAACTTGCTTGATGCTCAAGGGTTTTTGGAAGTTGAAACTCCAATCCTAACAAAATCAACTCCAGAGGGTGCAAGAGATTATCTTGTACCAAGTCGTGTTCACAATGGCGAGTTTTTTGCACTACCGCAATCACCTCAACTCTTTAAACAGCTTCTTATGTGTGGTGGATTTGATAGATACTTTCAGATTGCTAAGTGTTTTAGAGATGAAGACCTTAGAGTAGACCGCCAACCTGAGTTTACTCAGATAGATTTAGAGATGAGTTTTTGTGACCAAGAGCAGATTATGAAAGTAACAGAAGACCTTTTGATAGACATCTTTAAAGCTTGTGGACATGAGATACAAACACCATTTAATCGCATAAGATACAAAGATGCGATGGAGAAGTATGGCTCAGATAAACCAGACCTAAGATATGATTTATCTATGGTTGATGTTATAGATATATTTGCAAATTGTAAAAATGAGATTTTTTCTAGTATCGCAAAAGATACGAAAAAGAACCGCATAAAGGCTCTAAAAGTTCCAAATGGAGACAAGATATTTTCAAAGCGACAGATGAAAGGCTTTGAAGAGTATGTAAGAAAATTTGGAGCTAGCGGACTTGGATACTTTCAAATGAAAGAGGATGGGCTAAAAGGTCCTTTGACGAAGTTTTTTAGTGAAGCAGACCTAGAAGAGATAATCAAAGTTTCTGATTTAAAGATTGGTGATGCTATATTTTTTGGAGCTGGAGAGAAAAACTTGGTTCTTGATTATATGGGCAGATTTAGGATTTACCTAGCTGAACTTATGGATATAATACCTAAAGATGCTTTTGAATTTGTATGGGTTGTTGATTTTAATATGTTTGAAGTAGTTGATGGTAGAGTTAAAGCTCTTCATCATCCATTTACTCAGCCAAAAGATATCAATGCTCCAATAGACGAGATGGAGAGTATCGCTTATGATATTGTCCTAAATGGAATTGAGCTTGGTGGTGGAAGTATGAGAATACACAAAAAAGATATTCAAGAAAAAGTCTTTGAGCTTCTTGGCATCGGCGAAGAAGAAGCCAATGATAAGTTTGAATTTTTGCTCGATGCACTAAAGTTTGGCGCTCCTCCTCATGGCGGACTAGCTATGGGACTTGACCGCCTAATCATGATACTAACTAGTAGCGATTCTATCCGTGATGTAATTGCTTTTCCAAAAACTCAAAAAGCACAGTGTCTTCTTACTCAAGCTCCAAGTGCCATCGAGAACGAGCAACTAAAAGACTTAGGATTGAGACTAAGAGAGAAACCTAAAGCATAATGAAGTCACTATTTCTAATCATCGGGGCTCCTGGAAGTGGAAAAACAACATATGCCCAGATAATCTCTGAAAAAAATTCAGATATAGCTCACTACTCAACCGGTGAGCTTCTTCGTGCTGAAGTTGCGAGTAAAAGTAAGCTTGGTGAAATCATAAAAAAGCGTATAGATGCGGGTGAACTAGTCCCTGTTGAAGTCGCACTTGATACTATCAAAAAAGCTATTCATAACTCAAAATGCAGCACTATAATCATAGATGGCTACCCTAGGAGTCTTGAGCAGATGATGGGGCTTGAGCATGCTTTGAAAAATGAGTCAAACATAATGCTTCAGTCTGTCATAGAAGTAGTTGTAAGCGAAAAAACTGCAATGGAAAGAGTTTTAGGACGAAATCGTGGCGAAGATGACAGTATAGAAGTCTTCAAAAATCGTATGAAAGTTTACAATGAGCCCCTTAAAGAGATACAAAACTTTTATATATCAAAAAACCTATTGCATAAAATTAGTGGGGAAGAAGAGATAGAATTAGTAGTAGAAAAGCTCAATCACCTATTTTTTAAAAAATAGTTATCAACTCCGCTAGCAATTCCTCTTGCTATTAAGTTTTGATATCTTGAAGTAAATATTCTTTTTTTCTCAACTCTGTTTGATATATATCCAACTTCTACTAAGATAGCAGGCATTTGAGCACCTACAAGAACCCAAAAAGGTGCTTCTCTTACTCCACCGTCTTTTACCTTGTAGCTATCTCTAAGATAACTAATCATACCTCTTTGAACATCTATGGCAAACTTGTTGGATGCTACTATCTTTGCTTTGTTGAACACATTGAGGTATGTAGCTTTTGAAAAATAGTTCATCTCTTCAATATCGCCCTTGTTTTCAAGTGCAGCAACTCTCTTGCTTCTCTCGCTTCTTGCTGGGGATAAAAAGTAGGTCTCTACTCCGTTTAGTTTTTCGTTTTTTGCAGAATTTGCATGGATCGATATAAACAGATCTGCATTTTTTTTATTTGCAAATCTAGTTCTGTCTCTAAGTTTTATAAACTTGTCTGTTGTTCTTGTAAAGTATACTCTATATCCTCTCTTTTTTAAAATCTCTCCAACCTTAAGTGAGATAGCTAGTGCTGCTGTTTTCTCGTACAGCCCTTTACCAGCAACTGCCCCTGGGTCTTTTCCGCCATGACCTGGGTCTATCACCACTATTTTACTAGATGGTTCTAGTCGCACAGACTTAATATACTCTTTAGTTGTCTGAGCTTTTTTTACACCCTTTTTACTAGAGTCAAAAAATAGCTCAACTTTTGTGCCACTTACAGTTATAGATGATTTTAAAATACTGTTTTTTTGAAAAACAACCCTAAGAGTTTTGTCGTTAAATTGTGCTATTCTCAAGTCCTCTAATTGCTGTGGAACTTTTATGTTTGGAACAAAAGGCAATACTGCCCTTATATCGAAAACTTCTCTTATATTAGACTCACTTTTAAGCTGAAAAGATTTTATATCTTTTTTACTCATCTCTCTATCAAAGTATAAAATTAAGCTATTTTCTAGATTAGAGATAGATTTTAGATTTGGCAAGTGTTTACTATAGCTACTTATTCTTTTTACAGGAGCAGCTAGTTTCTTTTTTGTATATATTTTACTAGGGTTTGTTTTTTGTATGGTAGCTAACTCTTTTGTGTATCCTAAAGAGTCTAATTTAAGCATATTAGAGGTTTTTACGAGCCTTTTTAGAGTCTCTTTTTTTAAGTCTTCATCATTACTAACTATAGATTGGATGTATATACTTTTAAGAGCATGGTGTATTCTAAGAAGCTCATCATTATTAGAAGTTATTATCTTTTTATCATATGATAATAGCTCTTTTGCATGGTTTGTGCCAGCTAAAAGAATACTACATGTAAGTAGTATTAAGGCTAATAGTCTAGTTATTTTCGCCATTTACCAGCTTATTAATTAACTCTTTAACGCTTATTATTTCGTTCAATTTATATCCATTTGCCCCTGTAAAAAACAGTCCTGTTTCTTTTTTACCTAAAAATGCATCTGATAACCTATCCGCGATACAGTATCCAACTGCTTTTGCTTCAACGCCTCTTTTACATGGTGCTACACAATTACTAATACACTTTATTGCAGGACCCTCTCTTTTATCAACTAGCTCTATTAGATTTGTTCTTACTCCACGAGCAGGATACCCAACAGGAGATTTAAATAGCTTTATGTCTTCCTCTTTTGCTCCAAGGATTACCTCTTTAAAACTATCATGCGCATCACACTCATGAGTGCCTATA
Organism: uncultured Sulfurospirillum sp.; assembly: GCA_964407605.1. GTDB lineage: Bacteria > Campylobacterota > Campylobacteria > Campylobacterales > Sulfurospirillaceae > Sulfurospirillum_A. The sequence continues at coordinate 25,198 of CAYOWG010000001.1, forward strand.
AATCGTGTCCCCATCTGCACACCATTAGCTCCAAGCTCTATCATCTTTTCTATGTCACTCTTATCCCAAACACCGCCAGCAGCAATTAGTGGAAAATCGCCCCAGTTTTTAATCTCCTCTTTTATAGGCTTGATTAAATTCTCTAAACGATACTCTTCTTGCTTGCACTGCTCATAAGTAAAACCTTGATGTCCACCACTTAGTGGTCCCTCAACAACAACTGCATCAGGAAGCCTATTGTATCTTTTAGTCCACCTTTTACAGATTATCTTAAGTGCTTTTGCAGATGAAACGATAGGCACAAGTGCAACATCAGGATAACCCTCAGTAAATTCAGGCATATTTGTAGGTAATCCCGCCCCAGTTATGATGATATCAATCCCAGCAGTACAGGCATCTCTTGCAATTCTCTCGTAATCATTACTTGCATAGAGTATATTTGCTGCTATTGGGTTGCCATTTGCAATCTTTCTTGTGTCTTCTATCAAAGCATGAAGACCTTTTGTGGAGTAAAAATTACTAGCATGTAAAGGTCTTGAATTTACATCTTTTGCACTATATTTACCCTCTTGATAATATCCAGTTCCAACAGAGCTAATAACACCAAGCCCGCCTTCGCGACTAACAGTACCAGCCAAATTTGCCCAAGATATGCCAAGCCCCATACCGCCCTGGACTATAGGGTGCTTAATTGTATATTTTCCTATCTTTAATGGCTTAAATGTCATTACTTTACCCTTAATTTAGCAAATTTTCTCTTTCCTACTTGCAGTATATATGCTCCACTCTCAAGTTGTAACTGCTCATCACTTATCTTTTCTTGGTCTATTTTAACAGCACCTTGCTTAATATCACGACGGGACTGTGAAGTTGATGGAGATATTTTACACTCAACTAAGGCTTTAGCAATCCAGATTGGGCCTTTTAGAGTAAACTCCTCTATATCAGAGGGTATCTCATTTTTTTTGTGAACATTATCAAACTCATCTTTGGCCCTTAAAGCCATCTCTTTGCTATGATATCTCTCAACAATCTCAATCGCAAGATTCTCTTTTACTACTTTTGGATGCAGCACTCCACTAGCTACATCCTTCTTACATGTAGAGATATCCTCAAGACTAAGCGAACTAAGAAGCTCATAATATCTCCACATCAAATCATCACTAATACTCAAAATCTTGCCAAACATATCATTTGGCTCATCTGTAACACCGATATAGTTGTTTAAAGATTTACTCATCTTATTGACACCATCAAGACCCTCTAAAAGAGGCATCATTATTACAGCCTGCTCTTTGCCTACATCATAAGTTCTTTGGAGTTGTCTTCCCATCAAAAGATTAAACTTCTGATCAGTCCCACCCATCTCGATATCACAATCCATAGCAACACTATCATAACCTTGAAGAAGTGGATATAAAAACTCACTTATGGAAATTGGAGTTTGTGATTTATATCTTTTATCAAAATCCTCTCGCTCAAGCATTCGTGCCACATTAAATGTGGTCGTAAGCTCGATTATCCCTGCAGCTCCCAGCTTATTTAGCCAAGTAGAGTTAAACATAACTTCTGTTTTTTTAGGATCCAAAACCTTAAAAACTTGTGTTTTATAGCTCTGTGCATTTTTTAAAACTGTCTCTCTATCGAGTTTTTTTCTTGTCTCATTTTTTCCTGTCGGGTCGCCTATCATGCCTGTAAAATCGCCTATAAGGAACTGTACAATAGCACCATGCTTTTGTAAAACTGCCATCTTTTGGAGTAAAACCGTATGCCCTAGATGCAAATCAGGAGCCGTTGGGTCAAAGCCAGCTTTTACAAAGTAGTTTTTCCCTGTCTCAAAATACTCCTTTAAAAGTACCTCGATTCGCTCTATATCTATGATTTCAGCAACGCCTCTTTTAATCTCTCTTAGTGCCTCTTTTATCATGCTTTTCTGTCCTTATTTATATACATCATTTGCAGATACAAACTCTATGATTTTGTATCTATCTTTTAGCTTGCCTCTAGCTTGTGCTACATTTTTATCTGGCAGTTCAAGTATCATCTCAAAGTAGTCTGCATGACCTTCTTCTGACTTGCCTAGCTCTATTGTTATAAGATTTATTTGCATTTTAGCCAAATATTGTAAAAAAGAGGCTAAAGAGCCCATTTTGTTCTCTAGGCTCACTATCAGCCTATATCTCTCAGGTGCTTCTCGTGTCCATTTCACAAATACCATCTGCTCTTTTTGCTCCATAAGAGTTGAGGCTCGCTCACAAAACTTATGATGAACCATAGCGTTGCTACCTTTTTTAAAGCCTATGATATCATCCCCTCTTTTAGGGTGACAACAAAAATCAAAAAGAGTTTTAGATATATTTTGGTTAGAGTAGATTACTATGTTGTCAAATTTTTGTTTTCTTATATCATATTTATTGGTATTTAAGAATGGAAAAAGAATTTTATCACTTTTAGGGTATTTCTTTAGTATGTTAACTGTATTTTTAAAATATATAGAATCAGTTGCTATTTTATAGATTTTACTTGTTATGTTCTCTTTTTCCAACCAACTTTTAAGCTTTCTATCTCTAACATTAAAAACAGATACCAATATGTTAATTGCTATTTTATTGTTTATCTCTTTTAGTTTTTGGCGACAATTTACAGCAATAGAGTTTCTTGCTTTTCCAGTTTTTACGCTATTTATCCAAGAGCATCTAAAGTGAGGTTCATCAGAGGTTATAATCCTCACAATATCACCATTTTTAAGCTCCGTTAAAAAGGGAGTTCTTTGCTTATTTACATAAGCTTCTTTTGCATAAATACCAACTTCTGTATGAACCTCATAAGCAAAATCCAAAACTGTAGCACCTCTTGGAAGTGTAAAAATATCTCCTTTAGGAGAAAAAACTGCTATATCTTCACTATAAAGGCTATCTTTTGCTATATCATAAAACTCTTCTATATTTTCGCTACTATCGTCTTGGTCTTTAAAATCATTGAGCCAGTTAAGTTTTGGGTTTAGTCCACCACTCTTGTATTTCCAGTGAGCAGCAACTCCAAACTCTGCAGTTTTGTGCATGTCTTTTGTTCTTATTTGTGATTCTATGATAGATTTGTTATTAAAAACTGTTGTATGGATAGTCTGATAACCATTCTCTTTTGGTATAGCTATATAGTCTTTAAACCTAGCTATTAGAGGATTAAAATTTTGATGAATTATCCCAAGTGCACGATAACAATCAATAGGCTCATTGACTATCACTCTAACTGCGAGTATATCAAGAACCTCTTCGATAGAGACCCCTTTTCTTTGCATCTTAAGATATATAGAGTAATAGTGCTTTATTCGTCTCTCTATATCAAAATCATTTTCTAAAAAACCATTTTGGAGCATTAATGCTTTAATTTCTGATGTAAAATGATTTAGTCTCAACTGAAGTTGTTGATTGTGTTCTTGCATATATTCGTCAATTTTTTTATACTCTAAAGGAAGTACATAGCGAAAACTCAAATCTTCTAATTGATTTTTTATTGAAGATATTCCCAATCTATGCGCGATTGGGCTATAGACCACCAAAGTCTCTTCACTAATTCTTCTGTGTTTTGCTTCACTAAGAGCATCAAGAGTAAGCATATTGTGAAGCCTATCACAAAGTTTTATCACTAAAACTCTTATATCATTGGTTGAAGCTAAAAGCATCTTCCTAAACGAAAGGGCTGAAGATACAAGCTTCTCATTTGAGCTTGATGGTATAAGTTCGATATCGCGAATCTCCATTATTTTGGTCAATCCTTCGACTAGATGAGCAACATCGGCATTGAACTGTAAAAAAACTTCATCAATTGAACAACATGTATCTTCTACTACATCATGCAATAAACTAGCAGTAATCATGTCTTCATTACCGCCCAAATAAGCTACAAAAACAGAAACTAGTATGGGATGAATAGCATAAGCTTCTCCGCTTTTTCTAAGTTGACCCTCATGTTGATTCTGCGTAAAATAAAGAGCTTTTTCTATATTATCACTCTTTGGGATGTATTCGTACAGCAGACTTATCGCTTTGTCTATATCTCTACACGACTTGACGCGATCTACTAGCTGTTCCATAAGATACCTTGCTTAGTACTCTTTATCTAGAAAAGATTCTATTGATACTTTTCCTTCGGCAATTTCCATTAGAGCAATATCCGTAAACTTACTATTTGCATCCTCTTTTTTTATCAATACTTCAGCTCCATTTGCTAGTTGCTTTGCTCGCTTTGCTACCAATAGAGATAACTTATATCTATCATTATCTACAAACTTTAATGCTTTTGCTGTTATTTTTTCTGTTCTCATTAATTCACCTTTTTTATTTACTATCTTCTTTAACTTGAACAATTCCAAGTTAAATTCCTCGCACTAAAGCTTAGGCTTTCACCTAGAGTGCTTGTCTTACTATCTTCTCTAGAGTCTCTTTACTATTGAGCACTTCGTGTAGTCACTATTTATGATTTCTAAAAGATTATTTTTAAGAAACATATTACAAATTACTATTGGAAGATTGTTATCTTTTGCTAGAGCTATGGCTGTATCATCCATGACTTTTATATTGTCATTCATAGCTCTGTCATAAGTAAGCTCGTTTAGTTTTTGTGCATCTAAGAATTTATTTGGGTCTTTGTCATAAACTCCATCAACTTTTGTTGCTTTTATAATCATATCTGAATCAATCTCAATAGCCCTAAGAGTAGCGGCTGTATCAGTTGTGAAATATGGATTACCAGTTCCTGCTGCAAAGATTACGATTCTGCCTTTTTCAAGATGTCTTTGAGCTTTTCTAACTATAAATGTTTCACATATAGCTTCCATTTTAATAGCACTTTGAACTCTCACTTGCATGCCTACATGCTCTAAAGCCTCTTGCATAGCAATTGAATTAATAACAGTAGAAAGCATTCCCATATAGTCTCCGCTTGTCCTTTTTATGATGCCATCTTTTGCTGCACTTACTCCTCTGATTATATTGCCTCCACCAATTACAATACCAATTTCTATATCATTCTTAACAAGTGTTTTTATTTCTTCGGCAATAAATTTTAGTATAGATGTATCAATACCAAAGCCATTTTGGCCTGCCAGTGCTTCACCTGAAAATTTTACCAATACTCTCTTTTTTTTCATAACTTACCTTTTTATAGTTGGTGATTATACAATAAAACACCTTAGTATCTTATCAACTCCAAGGGATTTATGTGATAGTTATTTTGCGTAACTTTAAAAGATAAGTCCCTCTCAACTCTACCTATGACATAGCCTTTTTTTATTTTTTTACCCACTTTTATCGTTGGAGCTATCTGTGAAAGATGTGCAAAAATTGTATGGATTCCATAACTATTTTCTACAATTACAACTTTATTTAAAACTGCCGTATCTTTTGCATATACAATTTTTCCATTTAAAACATTTTTCACTTTTGCATTTTTCTTTTTCGAAGAAAGTATAACTGACTCATTAAAAATTTTGATTTTATATATTGGATCTATATATTTTCCAAACTTTCTTTTAACAGTAAAGCTTTCTAGTGGTGCTATTGTTTTTTTGCCTTTATATCTCTTTACTCTACTGCTTTGATAGGAAGAGCCAATCTGCCTAACTTTTACTTTTTTACCCTGCTTTACCCCTTTTTCTGCTTTTTTTATGGCTTCTGTTCTTTTTTTTCTAAGAGATTCACTCTCTTTTGCTTTTATAATTTTTAATTTTTCCAATGTTGCTCGAAGTGCATTTCTCTCTTTAACTATCTTGTTAAGTCTTTTTTTGTATGAAGCTCTTTGAGAGCTTAGTTTATTTATACTATTCTTTTTTGCTTTTTTTAGATTAGCATATTTATTTTTCTTATTCTCTAACTCTTTAATAAAATTTTTAATACCTTTTATCTCAGTGTTTTGTATATCTATTTTTTTATTTATTTTATTATAGTTATCTGTTAATTTCAAAAACTCTTTTTGCATAATTATGCCTATTTTATCAACAATTTCCTCTGCTATAACTGCATCACTTGAGTCTTGATAATCTTTGTCTATTATGAGGTAAAAAGAGAAATCTTCGGCTATTATTTTTACGATTCTTTCTTCTATGTCTTTTCTTTGCTTTAAAAGTTTTATATTTTGTGCTGTCAAATCTTTTAGGATTACTTCTTTATTTTTTACAATATTTTTATTTTTTGCAATACTTTTACCCAAGCTATTTATCTCAGACTCAATATTTGCTAGATTTCTTGTCTCTTTTTGAATATCTCTTGCTACATCTTTTAGCTTCTTATTGATACTTCTCTCTACTTTACTTTTTGATTTCAGAACTTTTTGACTAGTCTCTATCTTTTTTTCAACGCTAGTAGCTGCGAAGATTGCTACATGTAAAACCATTATGCATAACAAAATCCTCATTCTCTATTCATCTTTCTTATCACTATAGTGACTATGATGAGCGAAAAAAGAAGTGATATACCAAGTAGCATTCCTGTATCTTTAAGTATGTCAAACTTAGGTATATCTATATCCATGCCCTGAGCAAACTTATCGATTATTTGGAGTTGTGGAAACACAAAAAACAATGTGGCAACAAGGGCTGTACTGATGAAGGAGTCAATTATAACAAGTCGATACAAGACTGCACTTTTCATCCAAAATGGTGCACCAAAAAGAGTCATCACTGCCATTCTTTCTCTGTGTTCAAGCAACCAAATATTCATCTGCTTAAACATCAACAAAACCGAGATAAGAAGTATCAAAATAGAAAAAACAAGTGCTGTATTTTTAAGTGCTTGGAACATTTTATATACTTTATTGTGTGTTTTTAAAAATGTCTCTACTTTTGTAACTAAACCGCTATCCAACAACTCTTCTCTTATGCGCTTTATCTCTTTTTCAGTAGGAAAAGAGGTGAGTTTCACGGAATAAAACTTAGGGAGAGAATTCTTTAAAAGAGAGATGTTTTTAGAAGATATATTACCTTTTAGTCTATCCAATATTTTTTTAGAACTTATCTCTTCAATAGACTTTATGCCATTAACTCTACTCTTAATAACTGCTTGCGAGAGTGTTTTTGGAGCTACTACGACTATAGAGTAATCCTGAGTAAGTTTAAGAGAGTATTCATTCACGATTTTACTAGTCAAAAATGCAAATTGGATAGAAAAAAGAAGAACAAATAATGGAACTATAACTGAAATATGATTTCTAAGAGACTTCATAAACTACCCCACTCTCTAAAAAGAAATGCTTATAATCTATACCCAAAGCTAATGGGATATGATGCGTAACTACAACAACAGTGGTGCCCAAATGCTCCTTAGCGTTTTTTAGTAAATCCCATATAACCTCACTAGAATACTCATCCAAATTACCTGTTGGCTCATCTGCTAAAATCATAACAGGATTGTGTGCTAAAGCTCTAGCCATAGCAACTCTTTGCTGCTCGCCACCACTAAGCTCAAGCGGGTATTTATCTGCCTTGTGTAAAAGCTTGACATGTTTCAGAAGTTTTTGAGCTTGCTTCACACAAACTCCTCTCGAAAAGCCTCCTATCATAAGAGGTAGCATTACATTTTTCTCCACAGTCCACTCATTTATAAGCCTATAGTCTTGAAATACAATTCCCAAATATCGTCTCAATAAGTTTAATTTTGAACTATTTATACTCTTTGTACTAACCCCACAGACACTTAAATCTCCTCTTTTGGGTATTAGTTCACCATACATTGACTTTAGTATAGTTGATTTTCCGCTACCGCTCTTGCCTGTTATAAAAACAAATTCATTTGGACTTATTTTCATATCCACTTCTATTATTATTGGCTCATCATTGCCGTAAGCTAGAGTTAGTTTTTCTGCATTTATTACATGTTCCACAAATATTGCCTTATTAGTTCATGTGCTTTTACATTATCTTTTGTTGCCAATACATTGTTTGGAAGATATCTTATCTCATTTTTTTTAATATATATATAACTATGCTCATTTCTCTGACTAGCTCCAAATGAGACACGCAAAAGTCCCTCATTTTCATTTATCTCATATATTGTCTCGATATGAGCGAAAAAGCCCTCTCCTCTTAGTGTTGACTCTTCAAATCTATCTCTTAACTCTCTAAACTCAATATTTTCATCAAAACTCAACCTTCCAATATTGGATATCTCCTTGGAAAACTCTTGGTTTATCATTGTAATATCATATATATCTTTTTCTTGCTTTTTCCATCTATCTTCATACTTGCTAGCTATCTCCAAGTCTCTGTTCTTATTTACTTGTAGATCAACTTTGGATTGTTTGGTAAATTCTTTGAATGAGTACTCAAAGTAATTATCACTATCTGTCCTAAGTTCCAAAGTTCCGCCAACACTTAAAACTCTCTTCGACTCATTTATAAACTGCTCACTTATAACTCTACGATGTGGTTTTTTATCCCAAGGTACAGGAAAGTGTACAAAAATCTTTTCAACACTATTTGAGCCTAAAAACTCCAAAAATGTCCTTGCATCATAATCAACTACCAAGATATTTTCTATGCATTGAAGTTCGCACTGTTTTAAAACCTGCTCTATCGAGGGTTTGTGAATTTCAAGACCGATTAATAATTTATCTGGGTTTTTCTTTGCTTGATAAAGAAGATGTCGTCCACTCCCAAAGCCAACTTCTATCAATATATCTTTAGAACATTTAAACTCATCAGCAAAGTAGTCCATGTCCTTTAGGTATTTAGATATTTTTATGCTCTTATGTTTTTTTGAATCTATATTTGATTTCGTTGTAGTTATTTTACATAAGTCTCTAAAATCTTTTAAAGCCTGTTGCAAAATTGCAACTTGTGATGGTCTTGTTAGTTTATCGCCTTTAACAAGATAACCATTTGGTTTTTTGTTTATCGTTAGCAGCATATCAGCCCCTTGCGTATGGCTCATAACTAACTTTTCGCCTCTGCTTGAAGTTGCAACAAACTCAAACTCGCTCATCCCAAACAAAGCTGGATATACAGGCTCTACAAAATCTTTTGTATGAAAATTTGGCATATACTCTCTTAATCTTTTGGTATTTCAATTACAATATTCTCTGACTCCCTAGATGTCAGCCCAAACTTGTCTATAGCGACAATATTGTACTTATATTCAACTCCAGCAACAACATCTGAATCTGTAAAACTACTCTCTTTTATCCCAGTAAAAACCTTTGTTTTGCCTTTATATTCTTTGATAACATTATATTTTACTGCCCTATTGTCCTTGCTTTGCCAAGTGATATTTATGCTTCTGCCATCATGATTTAATGATGTGATATAGACTATACTTGGAGCTGCAAGTGAGCTTCCCATAACTGCATTTTGCTGCTTTGGAGACTCTAGTCCATCTTTATCAACTGCAGTAACAAGATAATAATAAGACTTCCCATTCTCATTTATCAAATCTTCGTATCTTGTGTCTCTAGTCTTTGCAAGATAGTTGAAAAACAGCAGAGGATTGATAGCCCTATATACTTTATAGTAAGAAAAATCTTCCTCAACAGCTGGATCCCAAGTTAAAATTATCTTTTTAGGAACATCCATAGTTGCTTTTAAGTTCTTTATCTCAATCGGAAGAGATTTTGTACTAGCTTCTACAACCTTACTAGGAAGCGATAATATTCCTTCATGAGTCTCTACTTTTACTCTATATCTATAAACACGATTTGACTCTAGCTCACTATCGATATACTCCGCACTCAATCTTCCCTCAACTCTAGAGAGTCTCTCCCAATCAGTAGAGCCCAAACTACTTCTCTCAATCACATAAGCAACTACTCTTTGTGATGAATGAGGTCTCCATATAATCTTAATCCTATTAGGAAGTCCTCTAATGGCCTTCACAAATGAGACAGACTCTATAAGTGGTCTTGTTGTTACGGTAATCATTTCACTTAAAGCCGACTCTTTTTTATCTTCGCTAAATGTTGAAAAACGATAGTGATACTGAGTTCCTGGCTTCAATCCTCTATCAGAGTAGCGAGCAACATGTCTGTCATTGATAGTTGCAAGTCTAGGAAGTCTCCCTGTTTGTTCTTGCGGATTAGAGCGGTATATATAAAATCCAGCAACTCTGCTATCTCTTATAGCTTGCCACTCAAATCCAATCTCTGTCATATCAGTCAAATACTTAATCTGCTCTACTTTTGGTAAAGTATGGTCTATAATAGGCTTTTTTGGAGCTTGTGGAGCAATTGAGCACCCACTAACAAAAAGTACTAAAACGCTCAATGATATAAGTGCTATCCATTTTTTCATCTGTCTCTTCCTTATTAAAATGTTTTTTCAATATACTTTCAAAATCTTCAAACACAGGAGCTATAACCTGCATAAACTCGCCAGTTCTAGGATGTATCAAGTAGAGTATATATGCGTGCAACATAACTCTTGCTATTTTATCTTTTTGGCTCTTAAAGCCGTATAAATCATCTCCTAAAACATGGCGTGATAGGCTATTGAGATGAACTCTAATCTGATGAGTTCTTCCTGTAAAGAGCTTTGCACCTATAAGTTCTCTTTTCTCATCCTTTGCTAAAGAGAGTTTACAAAAAGCACTTTTTGACTCACGGCCACCAGCCACCACATCCATCTTTAGTCTATTTTTTCTATTTCTTGCTATTGGCTTATCTATAACTATATCTTCTTTAAGTGGCAAGTCTATCATCGCAAGATAGTACCTTCCCATACTTTTATCTACAAGTTGCGCTGAAAGTCCTAGATGAGCCTCATTGTTTTTTGCTATCACCAAAGCACCACTTGTCTCTTTATCTATGCGGTGGACTATACCATACCTCTCTTCTCCACTTATAGTTGAGAGTGAGATACCTCTTTTTATCAGCCAATCAACTACAGTAGCCTCTTTTACGCTTGGGGCTGGGTGGATAGTCAAAAATGGTGGCTTATTGATGACCAATATATCCTCGTCCTCATAAAGAACGGCTATATCAAAATCAACTTCATAATTCTCTTTTTCTTTCACAGCCTTAACAAAATCATATTCAACAACATCATCGATTTTTAGCTTAAAACTACACTTATTCCTCGTTTTACTATTTACTAAAACTCCAACTTCTTTTATGAGTTGTTTAATCTGATTTCTTGGAAGAGCAAGCTCCTTGCTCATAATCACATCAACTCTTCCAGATTCTTTACATGTAAAGGTCATTTAACTCTCTTTTTTGTATAATCATACATCTAAAACTAAAAGGTTATTTTTGCTACAAATAGATAGACGCATATTTACACATTTTGATTTTTTAATTCCTATTTTGGTAATACCCATTGTAGGACTGTCATTTTACCTGATTAATGAAGCAAATACCACACTAGCCAATAAGCAAATGATTTATTTCGCAGTTGGTTTTTTTGCATTTCTCTTTTTCTTCCTTATGCCACTTAGAAAAATGGAGTGGATGATACCTTCGTTTTATTGGATAACTATCGCTCTTCTTGTTAGTGTTGAGTTTTTTGGGGTAACAAGACTTGGGGCGCAAAGATGGCTTGAGATTCCATTTATCAACTTTACCATTCAGCCCTCAGAGATACTAAAACCAGCCTTTGTTCTCATGATTGCCTATCTTATAAAGCATAACCCACCGCCACCAAATGGCTATAGATGGAAAGAGTTTATCAAGATAAGTTTTTATATACTTTTACCATTTTTTCTCATCTTAAGAGAACCAGATCTAGGAACTGCTATGGTTCTTATGATTGTTGGCTACGGCATACTTTTTGTCATAGGTGTCAATAAAAAGATTTGGATTATACTTTTTATCGCTGTTACCGCAAGTGGTCCGCTTCTATATAGCTCCTTGCATGATTACCAAAAAAAGCGTATAACAGACTTTATATCCGAAAAGCCTAGCTATCATGTAAGACAATCCATCATCGCTATCGGTAGCGGAGGTCTTACAGGTCAAAAAAAAGAAGAAGCAACACAAACACACTTTAAGTTCCTACCAATTGCAACAAGTGATTTTATCTTTGCTTATCATATAGAAAGATTTGGTTTTTATGGAGCATTGGGTCTAATTAGCACTTATGCACTTCTTATTTTTCATCTTATTACCCTAAACTACAAATTCAAAGAGGACTATTTTGGTCAAGTTGTTACAACTGGCATAGCGCTACTTATATTCGTATATATGGGAGTCAATATATCTATGACAATAGGTTTTGCCCCTGTTGTAGGCGTACCTCTGCCTTTTTTTAGTTATGGAGGAAGTAGCTTTATAACATTTATGGTATTTTTTGGTATTTTACAAAACTTGCTAACTTTTAGGTTTGATAGAACCTATAGCACTGTCAAATATAATATTTAATTTTACTTTAAAGCATAAGTGGATACAATGTCAATTCCGAAAATAGGGGTTCTTAGCTCAGTTGGTTAGAGCTCTCGGCTCATAACCGAGCGGTCATTGGTTCGAATCCAATAGAACCCACCATTTTCTTTAACTAATTTTCTTTAGTTTTGTAACCTTTTGTAGATATTATTTCCATATAAAGGCTCTCAATCCCCTCTTCGTTTGCTTCATCGATATGTTTTGTTATATCAAGAAACTCTATAGCCTGAGGCTCTTCACTGTTTTTAGCAAACTTACACTTCAAGTCCCAAAAATCAACATCTTCAGGTAGTTTTTTCTCTTCTCTCTTTTTATGTACTTTCTTATCTCGTACTTTATGGCATCAAGTTGTCTTGCTGGATTTTTATTACCCTCTTTTAGTTTAAAGACTTTTTTCATCATACATCTTTATATCTTTTTCTATGCTCTCACCCCATAAAACATAAGCACACTTTCTAGTTGACTTAGTCTCGCCACCTGCTTTTTGCCCTCTTGTGTTAGATGATAATCTCTACTCTTTTTTTCAAGATATCCCATCTGAGTTAACTTTTTATTTAATTCGTTTGTTTTTATCTCTAACTTTAGAGCTAATTTTGAAGTTGTTAATTGTGTTTTTTCATATAGTCGCCTTTGTTTATAAAATCTCTATCGCTTCTTTGATTCCTCGAAGAAGCACATCTATCTCTTCTTGAGTGTGAGTAAAGTGTATGCTAATCCTTATCCATCCTGGTTTCTGCTCAAAACTTTGTCCATCTTCAAGCCCAAGCAAATCATGCCCATAAGGTCCAGCACAACTACATCCTGCTCTTGTTTGAATATTGTATTTATCTGAAAGATACTGTGATATATCGTAGGGATTTATGCCTTCAAAATTAAGTGAAAAGATAGGAAGCTTCTCTTGCTCATAACTACAGTAAAGCTTCACGCCCTTCATCTCTCTTATCTGCATTCCAAAGTACATTTTTAGCTCTTCATCTTTTTGCTTTATGACATCAAGTCCTATCTCGTTTCTAAGCTTGTATGCCAAAGATGCCCTTATAAACTGTATGATTCCAGGAGTACCAGCATCCTCTTTTTGCTCAAAATCACTTAAAAAATCGTGAGATACTCTTGACACATAAGCAACTGTTCCACCTCCAGCAAAAGTAGGTTTATCGTCCTTGCATAACTCTTTTTTTATAACCAAAAGTCCACAGCTACCTACTCCACCTAAAAGCTTATGGGGAGATAAAAACAGCACATCATAGTACTTGCAATCTATATTCATATACGCAGATGCAGCTGCCCCGTCACAGCATAAAATCCCATTGTATTTTTTTATAAGCTTATATATCGACTTATAGTTACTCAAAACTCCAGAAACATTTGAAGCAACAGAAAACGAAGCAATTATCTCTCTGCCTGGACTCTTCTTCAAATAATCCTCAAGAAATTCCAAATCAATACACTCATCTTTGCCAAGTGGAACTCTTACAACCTCACACAAACCCTCACGAAAACTTATCTCATTTGAGTGATGCTCATAAGGTCCTATAAAAACTAAAGGTATATTTTTTAGCTCAATCTTATATCTTCGTCTTGTTGCTGGAGGGATATAAATACCCATAAGCTCTTGAAACTTCTTGATAGCCCCTGTTGCACCAGTCCCAACAGGGAGAACATAAAAACTGTTATCAATCTCTAATGATTGCTTTAAATCTTCTCTAGCTTTTTCGTACAAACAATTTGTTGTTACTGCATTTGAAGATACTTCTGAGTGAGTGTTAGCGTATGTTTTTAGTATATCTTGTATCTTTTTTTCTATTGGCTTATAAGCCAATCCTGAAGCGGTATAGTCAAAGTACAGTATGTCATTTTTAATTATTATATTTTTTCTGATATTTTCCATATAGCATTATACTGCAAATTTACAAATATCTCTTTAAGGTTTTAGCTATTTTTACTATAGCCGTCGTCGCTTCTTCGTAGTAAACTTCATCAAAACACTCTTCATTGATAAGGTTGGATTGCTCTAAGTTATTGAGTATATTATACTGCGCCCATTGACTAAGCATATCTACATTTATAACCGCTCCACTAGTCCCGATACAGACAAATACCTCGCAATCTTCTAGCTGTTTATATAGCTCTTCATACATAGGTGCGGGCTCGCCAAAAAAGACTACGCTTGGTCTTAGTCTAGCTTTACAAATAGAGCATTTTTCATCTCTGTCTTGTTTTGTATACCCAATATCCTTGATATAACTACACTCCTCACATCTAAGCTCTCTTAAAAACCCATGAAGATGAAGCACCTCGCTAGCACCTGCTCTCTCAAACATATCATCTATATTTTGAGTTATGATTGAGATTTTATCTGGGTATCTATTTTTTAGCTCCACTATCTTTTTATGAGCCAAATTTGGTTTTTTGTCTTTTATATCTATTCGCCTTGCATCGTAAAAACTTAGAGTTGCCTCACGATTTGTATCTAAGCAACCAGCGGTGCATATATCAGCTATGTTGTGCTTTTCCCAAAGCCCATCACTATCCCTGAAGGTTGATATACCAGACTCCGCACTAACACCAGCTCCAGAAAATATGACAATTTGTGACATAACAAACCCTTAAGATTAAATTAGAGCCAGAAGTTTTTGACTTCTGGCTCTATATTTTATCCTTTTGGCTTATTTTGTTCAACTATCTCGATAATTTTCTTATGAGTTGCTGGGTTCTTTAATTTTTCAATAGGTATAAATACAAATCTAAAGTCATTTTCTTTAACCAAAGGATGCACTTGACCACCTCTTAAAGTAGAGCTAACACCTTCATTTAAAATAACTTTCCTAAACTCCATATTTTTTGCAACAAAATCTACAAGAGCTAAATCTGCTTCATTTGGATTTGCTCTAACAGCAAGGATATGTGGCATAGCGATTGCTCCTTCTTCTGGCCAGATAACACCTATAGCTCCACTTGCTATACCATCTAATGTATTTCTTGAAAATAAAGGGCCCATGCCAACTTTAAAGTCTCCCTTGATAACTGCTGATGGTGCACCTAATCCGCTAAGGGGTTTTTCAGCTGATTTTCTTGGATCTTTTTTCATAGTCTCTAAGGCAGGCATATCTGCTTTTTTAATAAGTTTCTCAAAATCTTTTTCACCCAACACATTATATAGAGCTGTCAATGTTCTCATGCCGTAGCAACCAGATCCTGGAACTGCTACTTTGCCATCAAAATTGGCTAACTCTTTCCAGCTCTTAGGAACATCTTTAGTTTTAATCAAATCTTTATTATAAAAAATTACAGTCGACCCAACATAAGGCGCAGTAAGGTGACCGCCTTTTTCTATATCATCTACAAACTCTTGAAATTGTGGCTTGATATTAAATCGGCCCTTTAAAGGGCTTAACATGCCTTTTTTTTCTGCTTGATGAAGATACTTAAATATATCTCTACCTGGTGGGATTTCGCCAGTTCTTCCATAGGTAAATATAACATTTGCAGGAAGTTCTCCTTTTTTTAAACCCTCCGACAGCCCTGGACCTAAATTTCCACTGCCTGTGCCTTTAGCTTCTACTCTATAACCTGAACCAATTGGAAGCATTATATTGACAATACTTGCAAGGTTATCTTTTGTTTTTCCTGGCTGATGGATATTGATTGATGTGATATGAGACGGCTTAACTGTTCCATCTTTGGCTGGTGGGCACGCATACGCTTGCACTGATAAAACTACTCCTAAAACAACTGGTACAACTAACTTACTTTTTCTTAACAAACTAAACATTTTATATTCCTTAATAATATTATAATATTTATTACTCTACAATATATAAGCGATAGTTATATATTGCGACTCCAGGGGTGAAACGCTCAACGAACAATTGTAATTTCACTCCGCTTACACAAAAAGCACTGTCCAAACTCCTTTCCTGATAGTAGTGATAATAATTTTCAGAATTATATCTAATATAATCTTAAAATAATATTTTGTTAATATTTTGTTATAATAACAGACCTTATGCACTTATTTCTCGAAAAGTCCTACTTTTCACAGAAACTTTTCACTTTGTGAAACCGCTATTCGCTAGTTTTCGTAGCTTTAGGGGGTTGTAGGGGTTTATCCCCTGCCACTATAGCGAGCTTTGCTTGATATAG
>CAYOWG010000002.1:0-16466 GCA_964407605.1 uncultured Sulfurospirillum sp.
TTAGTACTTCTATCGATAGCGTAAACTCCCTAGAGGAACTAAAATCAAATCTAGAGAAATATAACTATAGTGTAATCCTATTTGACAAGGAGACATCATCTACCTCAAGCAATGATGTATCCAAACTAGTTGGAAAAACTCCTACTATTATGTTTGTCGATCCAGCCAATAACATTGATGAAAAAGATATCGAGCTTTTTAAGCAAGTATTGCCAAATGCAGTAAATAAAAATCAGCTTGAAGAGTTGATACAACCATTTATCTAAAAGGATAATACATATGAGCAAAAAGATAAAAATACTAGCAGTTGATGATGATTTTATAAATCTTAAACTACTTAGCTCTATGTTAAAAAAAAATAACTTAATAAGCGAGGTTATTGAAGCAACAAATGGCTTAGAGGCATTAAATGCTTTAAGAGAAAATACAGATATTGGATTAATTCTTTTAGATATAAAGATGCCTGTTATGGATGGTATAGAATTTTTAAGTAACCTAGAATCAATGTCAGATATAAATAAAATACCTGTTTTGGTTTTAACAACAGATGAAAGTAAAAGAAAAGAGGCGTTTGACTCTGGGGCGTTTGATTTTTTAGTAAAACCTATAAGGGAAGCTGAATTAAGTAAAAAGATTCTAAAGGTAGTTGAGCTCTCATAGGAGCTCTATACTTCAGCTGATATTTTTCTATAAATAGATATTATCTCTTCTTTTTTTTCTATAAAACTATTTTTATTTGCGACTAGATATGCTGAGGACTCCATAATAGTCTCCACTATCTTAAGACCATTTTGCCTCATAGTTGCTCCTGTTTCCACTATGTCAACAACAGCGTCAGCAAGTCCAACCAAGGGAGCAAGTTCGATTGAGCCATAAAGCTTTATAATATCAACTGCCATTGCTTTTTTTGCAAAATGATTTTGCGCTATATTGACCATTTTTGTTGCTATTTTTATATCGGGTGAGTTATAGTCTAGCTCGTCCTCGTCTCTCATGCCAACACAAACCTTGCATCTTCCAATGCCAAGATCAAGAAGCCTTACTAGCTCCTCATTTTTTTCTTCCAGAACATCAAGCCCCACAACTCCAATATCAGCTGCTTGATGAAACACATAAGAAGGTACATCTTGATTTCTAACGAGTAAAAACCTAAACTCTCCAACTTCTAAAATCAATTTTCTATCGTCAAATATAAATGTCTTGCCAAATATCTTTTCAAATATCTCAAGAGTCTCATTCGCAATTCTTCCTTTTGGTAGTGCTACTGTTAACATGTTATTTTCTTTCCTTGTTTTCTATTGCTTTAAGCATGCCTCTAAATATCAAAGATCTGTCATATATTGCTTTTTTAAAAAACTTTGAAAAATATTTGCCATCTCCACCAGTAAAATATACAGTCTTGTCTTTACATGTATGCTCTAGTATCATAAGCATTGGCTTTATTGTGCCATAAGAGATAGCATCTTCAGTTTTTTGAGGAAGAGCATCAAGTATGACATTTGGATTTATCTGCTTATCTAATTTTTTTGATATTCCAGCATAGCACTCTCTATAAGAATTTATACCTGGAAGTATGTAGCCACCCATATGAAGACCCGCACTCATCACATCTACAGTTATAGCACTTCCTGCATCAATAACTATACCATTTTCAACCGTATAGCATGCAGCTACTCTATCTATGCCCATACCTTGGTATATTGTATCAAACTCAAACCACTCTTCTATATTTATATATTTTGTTGAAAGATTTTCATTTACTGATTCATTTACACTAATGAAAAAAACTTCTTCTGATGGCAAGTGCTTACTAAATTCTTCTAAATTTTGTGACCAAATTTTTCCATCATGATAAAAATCTACATTTGAGTTTCCAATATCACATAAAATCAATCTTCCATCCTCTTTGTTTTAAATATAGACTTGCTTTTGAACATAATTCTGTTGTAATTAACAGGTGTTTGTATTTAAAGTTATGTTTCTCTAACTCTTGTAGCTTACCCTCTAGCTCAAACAATTCGATAGCATTTTTTAGCAAAAATCTACTCTTTTGTTTAACTATAAAAATAGAGTGATAGTTAGCCTTGTTATCAGTTGAGATATATATAGATAATTTTTTTCTTGTTCCCAAAAGAGTCTTCTCTACCTCTTTTAAAGACTTAAATAAAATCTTTTTTTTTATAAAAAATTCTACAAGTTCTTTCAATACTGCTTATCTTTTGGCTTACTGAGTTCAAAATACTTATCTTCATAAAACAACTTATCATCTGTCATGAAAACAAACGAGTCAATATCATCAGGAAGCTCATAGACATTAGAAGAGATAAGACTCAAATCAGTCGCTATTAAAAAACCACCTCTCTCTATCATGTATATAAACTCACCATGAATAACTCCAACAAAGGTTGCAAATTTATATTTTTTTGTTTTAAGAACCTTTAGGTCAGCGTCAGTCAAGATAACTCTTCCATCTTTTGTAAACACTAAAACTTTATCTTTCATGATGATTATGTCTCTAACATCTTCATCTAAAAAAGCTATTGATTTTGGACTTATAGACACTACTCTTTTTTGAGTTGCTGCAACCAGTCTATCGCCGATCACATCTAGGTATATTATATTTGAGAAGAATTTTTCACTTTTCACAACAACATCTCTTAGTAGTTTATTCTTATCTAAGTCTACGATTAAAAGCTTACCATCAAGTGTAGGAAAAACTACAATTGTAGTCAAAAAATGCGGTGCTGCTATCCTTGAGTCATGAGCATATACTCTATCTCCGCTCTTTTCATAAAGTATCTTGTCACTAACAGTATCAATCAACAAAACAGTATTGTTTCCTAATACTACTGCTAAGGTATTGTCTCTTAAAGAAGCGGAGGCAAGAGCAGAATCAAACACTCTTTGGTAAATTATTTTAGAATCTTTGTCAACAATAATTAAATCAGATAATATCGAAGTTGCTAGATATTTTTCATCCCAGTTTGCTAAAAATGTATAGCCTTTTGGAAGCTTAACATCATGTAAGCCTGAACTAGTAATAACTTGACCATTTTGGAGCGTAGCACCAGCTCTTGTTACGTATTTTATGCTAGCTGGCAATTTTCCACTATAATCTATCTCTCCAGAGAGTGAAATTGGCTCAAAGTTTTGTCTTTTTGTTCCACAACCACTCAGTATTAGTAAAACCAAAAATGGCATTAGATATTTTAAAAACTTCATCTAGTTACTACCTTTTGATTGTATCCCTTGATAGTGTTCTAAATTATTTGATATATTTTTTAAAGGTGAATTTAAATCAATCTGAGCAAATTTCAATTTTGCCGCTTCAATTTTGCCTTCTCTTAATAGCTTGTAGCCCTCTTTAAGTATATCAAAGCCTACAAGAAGCTCGCTTTTAGAGTTACTTTTACCTTGCAGTGATGCAGCTTGATATGCTGCTAAGTCTGATATGACAGGATCTTTTTTAAACTCCGCAAGCTCTTTTAGAACAGCTATATCATCGCTCTTCAATGCCTGTTGAAATCTAAAAAAATTATAAAGCCTCTCATTTGACTCTTTTAGAATTGTTCTTGAAACACTATCATTTGGGTCTTTTAACAATTTGCTATATGCCTCATTTGAAGATTCTAATTTATTCTCTTTTAATATATTTAATGTAGTTATAGTAATCACCGTAATTATAACTGCAACACCAAAAGATATAACATATTTTTTATACTTTTTAAAAAAATACTCACTCTTTATAATGCCTTCTAAAAACTTCTCTTGAATGCCTATCTCTTTTTTTATTGCTTCTATATTTTCTTTAAGTGCCAAATCAAATTCCTTTAAACTAAAATAAGCCAATATATTATCACAATAAAGATAAAAAAAGACTTTTTCTGCTATAATTAAAAAATTGATTTAACGCACTTAATCTCGTAAAGTCCTACTTTTTGTAGCTTTAGGGGGTTGTAGGGGATTTATCCCCTGCCACTATAATGGGCTTTGCTCATTATAGCGCGTAAGGGCAGTTAAAAAGAAAAAAGAATAGGAATAAAATATGAAAATTGATAACGATCTATTAAAAAAACTTGAAAAACTATCCTCTCTAGAAATCAGCGACGACAAAAGAGAGACTACGATAAGCCAACTCTCGGAGATTGTAGAGTTTATAGAGAATCTAAATGAGCTAGATTTAGACAAAGAAAAAGCAACTTTTACAACTCTAAAAGGAGGGACTCCTATGAGAGAGGATATCCCTAGCGTAAATCCACAAATCATAAAAACCATATTTTCTAATGCTCCAAAAAGTGTAAATGGATTTTTTGTAGTGCCAAAAATAATCGAATAAAAGGAAGTTTATGTCTCTTAATATAAAAGCATTATTAAAAAATATAGTAGCTTATAAAGCATCTGATTTGCACCTAGTAAGCAGAAGTGAGCCACAAATAAGAATAGATGGCAAGCTTGTAGCACTTGATATGGTAAAGCTAAGTGGAAAAATGATTGAGCAGATGTGCTACACACTTCTCACAGATAAGCAAAAAAAAGATATAGAAGAGAACAAAGAGCTTGACTTTGCTGTTATGTTTCCAGATATCGGACGATTTCGTGCAAACTACTACTACACGATGAATGGCGAACTTGCAGCTGCTTTTAGAATTATCCCTATAGAAATACCATCTTTAGATGTCTTGAACTGCCCTAGTATATTTAAAGATATTACGAAAAGAGAGAAAGGGCTTGTTTTAGTAACTGGTCCAACAGGAAGTGGTAAATCAACAACACTTGCAGCGATGCTAAATGAGATAAATGAAACCGAACACAGACACATAATCACAATCGAAGATCCTGTAGAGTTCGTTCATGAAAACAGAAGAGCACTCTTTTCTCATAGAAATGTAGGAGAAGATACAAAAAGTTTTGCAAACGCACTAAAATTCTCACTTCGTGAAGACCCAGATGTCATACTAGTAGGTGAGATGAGAGATAGAGAGACTATCAGTACAGCTATCACAGCAGCCGAGACTGGCCACTTGGTCTTTGGTACTCTTCATACAAACTCAGCAGTTCAAACAATAAATAGAATAGTCGATAGTTTTGAGGGACCAGAACAGGTGCAAATAAGAAATATGCTTGCAACCTCCCTATACTCAGTAATCTCTCAGAGTCTTTTACCCAAAAATGGTGGTGGTCGTATCGCGATTCATGAGATACTTATAAATAACTCAGCAATATCAAATCTCATAAGAGAAAATAAGCTTCATCAGATTTATTCTCAAATGCAACTCAACCAAGCAAAAACTGGCATGAGTACACAGACCCAAGCGATGATAAAAGCTCTTAAAGAGAACAGAATAACAAAAGATGATGCAATAAGATTTTCAACACAACCCCAAGAGCTTATCAACTCGATAGGCTTATAAAAAAGTCTAATAGTAATTACAGCTTAATTTTGGTACTATCTTATGATAATATCAAAATTAAGGCGTGGTGAGGGTTATGGTAGAAAATACAGATATTGCAAAACAGATTGCAGCAGTCGGTGAGAGTTCTTTTTCAAAACTACAAGACCTCAATATTCCACCGTACCCAAAATACTACTTTGATGCCTTTATGGATCAGTTAGCACAAACTAACAATCAAGAACTTATAAGTTTATCTAAAAAATACTCATACCTTTTTGCAACAGGTGAAGTAGAAAACTCAGCTGAAGATATCTCTTTTGAGCTGGCAAAATCAAGCCTAAATGAGTTTGAACAATCTAACACAAATCTAAAAAATATCTCTGATAAAAACCAGATCGATATAGGAGATATAAAAAATGAATACGAGAATATACATACTCAAAAAATTATAGATACATTTGGGTGTTTTCAAAATCAGATTTTAGGGGAGTTAAAAAGAGCTGACGAAACAGTAAAACAACTTAAGCTTGAAATAGAAAGACTAGAGAGAGAGTCACATATAGACCCTCTAACAAAAGTCTACAACAGAAGAGGTTTCAAAAAAGATATTGTAGAGATTTTTCAAGCCATTGAAGGTAAAAGAGTTGATCTGTTTCTTGTTATGCTTGATGCTGATGACTTTAAAAACATCAATGACTCTTATGGGCATATTGCAGGAGATAAAACACTTATATTTTTAACAAAACTAATACAAAATTCTCTTAGAAAAGGTATAAAGGTATATAGATATGGTGGTGAAGAGTTTATTATAATCCTAAATCGTACTACTTTAGAAGAGGTAAAAAGCAGCATAGCTAGAATCATAAAAGAGATAGATGCTAGTAAACTTCTTTATAAAGGGCATGATATCCATCTTACTATTAGTGCTGGTATTGCTTGCCATAAAGAAAACGATACTGTTGAAAATCTTTTAGATAGAGCCGATAAGGCACTCTATCAATCAAAAAAAGATGGTAAAAATTGCTATAGGGTAAACTGCTAATATGGAAAATATATCAATTTTTGATATTATCTCTATATCTCTTATCTTTATACTTGGTATAAAGGGTGTAATAAATGGATTTATCAAAGAGTTATTTGGGCTAATAGGGATAATCGGTGGTATCTTTGTTGCTTCAAGGTTTGCCCAAAAAGCAGGAGAGATGATAAGTGCAAATATCTACAAGCTTGATAGTAGTGCTACTGTCTATCTTGTTGGGTTTATTGTAGTTTTAATAATCTTTTGGATTCTTAGTCTCTTTGTTGGGCACCTGCTTGAGGGTCTTATAAAGATGAGTGGATTGAGCTCTATAGATAAGCTTGCTGGTTTTGTAGTTGGAAGTGCTAAGATATTTTTAGTTTTTTCTATACTTGCAATAACTCTATCAAATATAGAGTTTTTAAAGCAGAGAGCAGATGAATATATAGTAAAGAGTTTTATGTATCCTGTGTTTATAGAGACTGGTGCATACATCATGAAAATGGATAGCGAAAAAATCGCTAACGATATAAAAAATACCTTAGGAGAGTAAGATGGCAGATATTGAAAATATGGAGTATGATTCGCTACTAGCACGGTTTAAAGATATTTTAAAACACAACAATTTAAAATTTACCAAACAAAGAGAAATAGTTCTTAAGACAATGTACAACAATGATGAGCACTTTTCTCCTGAGAGTCTGTATATGCTTATCAAAGAAAATTATCCAGAGCTAAATGTTGGAATTGCAACAGTTTATAGAACACTAAATCTTTTAGAGGACTCAAACATAGCGACTTCACTATCTTTTGGCTCATCTGGCAAAAAGTTTGAGCTTGGAAATAAGCCTCATCATGACCACATGATATGCAAAGTCTGCGATGACATCATAGAGTTTGAAGATGACGATATAGAGAGAATTCAAGAAAAGATAGCTAGTGAACATGGCTTTAAACTAACAAGCCACCTAATGCAACTCTATGGTGTATGCCAAGTTTGCCAAAAAAATAATAGAGGATAGAGATTGATATTTGATAATCAGTATGAAAAGCAGAGAATTGAAAAAGCAGATGCATTAAGGGAACTAGGGAAAAACCCATATACACACAATATAAAAAAAGACTCAACAACCCAAGAGTTTAAGCGATGCTATGATTATGTAAAAGAGCTAGAGACTAAACGAGACGAAAACAAAGAGAACACAGTGGTTGGAAGAATCAAGTTTCTTAGACATATGGGAAAAGCTGCATTTGCTAAGATAGAAGATGAAAGAGGTATCCTTCAGATCTATTTTAGTAGGCAAAGCATAGGAGAAGAGTGGTTTAATGCTGCAAAAAAACTCGTTGAAGTCGGCGATATAGTTAGCGTAACTGGCTTTCCTTTTGTTACAAAAACAGGCGAACTCTCCTTGCATGTAAAGAATCTTGAAGTTGCAACAAAGTCTATAACTCCGCTACCTGAAAAGTTTCACGGACTCGTGGATAAAGAACTAAGATACAGAAAACGATATCTTGATATGATAATGAACCCAAAAGTCAAAGAGACTTTTAAGATAAGAAGCAAGATAGTAAGCACTATAAGACACTTTTTTGAAGAGAGAGGCTTTTTAGAAGTTGAAACTCCTATGATGCACCCGATCGCAGGAGGTGCAAATGCAAAGCCATTTGTAACTCATCATAATGCACTTGGTATTGATAGGTTTCTAAGAATTGCACCTGAGCTTTATCTAAAAAGACTAGTTGTGGGTGGATTTGAAGCAGTTTTTGAAATCAATAGAAACTTTAGAAACGAAGGCATGGACTTGACTCACAATCCTGAGTTTACTATGATAGAGTTCTACTGGGCATATCACACATACCATGACCTTATGGAGCTCACCGAAGAGATGTTTTCTGTGCTACTAAAACAACTTAAAATGCCCACTAAGATTCCTTATGGCGACATAGAGATTGACTTCTCAAAAAAATTTAAAAAGATATCGTACAAAGATTCTCTTATAGAGATTGGTGGGGTTCCTGCTGATGTGCTTGAGAGTAAAGAGGGGATTTTAGCATATCTAAAAAGTAAAAATCAAGAGGCAAACGATAAACTATCTTTTGGTAAACTTTACGAAGAACTTTTTGATCTGTATGTTGAAGATAAGTTGATAGACCCTACTTTTATCATAGACTACCCAATCGAAATCAGTCCCCTTGCAAGAAAAAAAGATGACAATCTAGATATCGCTGAAAGGTTTGAACTCTTTATGGCTGGGCGAGAGATAGCCAATGGATTTAATGAGCTAAATGACCCGCTAGACCAGTATGAGAGATTTCAAAATCAGCTCAATGCAAAAGATGCTGGCGATGATGAAGCTCATGAGATGGATGAAGACTATGTAAGGGCTTTGGGTTACGGCTTACCTCCAACAGCTGGTCAAGGGCTTGGTATCGATAGACTTACCATGCTTCTTACAAATGAGCAGTCAATTAGAGATGTGATTTTGTTTCCAGCGATGAGACTAGTACATAATAACAAGGAAGAAGAATAAAAATGAGTATTTTAAAAAATGTTGATCCTGTAATATATAAACTTATGGAAGATGAACTAGAGAGACAAACAGACCACCTAGAGATGATTGCAAGCGAAAACTTTACATATCCTGCTGTAATGGAAGCTATGGGAAGCGTCTTTACAAATAAGTATGCTGAAGGGTATCCATACAAAAGATACTATGGCGGATGTGAATTTGCAGATAAAATAGAGCAATTGGCAATCGATAGAGCGTGTGAGCTTTTTGGATGCAAGTTTGCAAATGTTCAACCAAACTCTGGTAGTCAAGCAAATCAAGGAGTATATCAAGCACTACTAAAGCCGTTTGATAAGATTCTTGGAATGGACTTGAGTCATGGAGGGCATTTAACACATGGCTCAAAAGTAAGTAGCTCTGGAAAAACATACTCTAGTTTCTTTTATGGTGTAAAGATGGACGGCAACATCGACTATGATAAGTTACGGGAGATAGCACATGTAGTAAAACCAAAGATGATTATATGTGGTGCTAGTGCTTATCCAAGAGAGATTGATTTTGCTAAGTTTAGAGAGATTGCAGATGAAGTTGGAGCTTATCTCTTTGCAGATATCGCTCATATAGCTGGTCTTGTGGCGGCTGGCGAGCATCCTGATCCATTTGCTTATTGTGATATCGTAACAACTACGACACACAAAACTCTAAGAGGCCCAAGAGGTGGACTTATCATGACAAACCATGAAGATATAGCAAAAAAAGTCAATAGTGCAATCTTTCCAGGCATACAAGGTGGTCCACTTATACATGTAATCGCAGCTAAGGCTGTTGGATTTGCTGAAAATCTAAAGCCTGAGTGGAAGCAGTATGCAAAAGATGTAAAAGCAAACGCAAAAGTACTAAGTGATGTTCTTATAAAAAGAGGATACGACATAGTTAGTGGTGGAACTGATAATCATCTTGTGCTTGTAAGTTTTCTAGGTCGTGATTTTAGTGGTAAAGATGCTGACGATGCTCTTGGAAATGCAGGGATAACTATCAACAAAAACACAGTTCCAGGAGAAAATAGAAGCCCATTTGTGACTAGTGGTATTCGTATAGGAAGTCCTGCTTTGACGGCTCGTGGTATGAAAACTAAAGAGTTTAAAATCATAGCAGGAAAGATAGCTGATGTTTTAGATAATATTGAAGATTCTGCTCTACATGTAAAGATAAAACAAGAGATGAAAGAGCTTGCTAGTAACTTTGTTATCTATGACAAAGCTACATACTAAGGGGATTGGATGTATAGTGTAGATACTTCGCTTATAAAGATGATAAGCGACCACTACTGGATAAAGCGAGATTTTATAGTCGAAAAAAGAAGTCATAATGGTCGTCTATTTTTTGATAAATATGAAAAGATTGAGAAGACTTTAACAAGTTCAGTCATAGCTCAGCACTTAAAAGGTGAGATTCAAGTTGCTCACTCTTTAATCAATAAGTTTGATAAAGTAGAAAATATAGTCATAGACTATAACGGAAGAAACACTGAGAGGTTTTGGCATAAAGCACAACTGCTTTTAAGAGAAGAAGGGTTTATAAACTTTACTGCTTATGAGAGTAAAACCCCTGGTCATCTTCATGTTTATATACACAAGGGGCACACCACACTACAAGAGGCTTATCAGATAGGCAAAATAATATCAGCAAAGTTAGCTCAAAAGCTTCCTAGGGAGTGGAAAATGTTTCCAGACCCTGATATACCAAAAGAGTTTAACATCTTGGCATTGCCATATAAACTCTACAACAAAGAGAGAGGAGCTTCTTGGTCGAAGCACATGTAGTGGCATAGATAATGCTTATAACAAATAAATTGTAGTGCAAAAGGGGATAAAATGGAAGATAAAAACGAACTTAGTGATATACTTTTAGACAAAGACGAAAATAAATCTATGAAGGCAAAGCGCATACTTGTCATTGCGGCAGTAATAATAGTTTTATTTTTAATTGTATTGGTCGTTATGAGGCTTTTAAACAAACCCGATGAAAGAATGGACAGTGAAAAACTTATCTTACCTCCAAGTCCTATGCAAAAAGTTGTTGAGACAAAAAAAGAAGATGACCTTTTTAAGCAAGTTCCTATTATAGAAGAGGAAGACAAAAAAGAGAGCTTTGAAGAGATGGTAAAAAGTTTAAAAGCAAAAGAGATAAAAAAACAAGAGGCTATTGAGATACCAGCGGAAGTACCTGAAAAAGTCGTAGAACAGACAAAACCAAAGATAGAAAAAGTTATCCCAATCAGAAAAGAGCCTAAAGTAGCAGAGCCAATAAAAACAACAAAAACTGTAGCTGATACTTCAGCAACAGCAGGTTTTTATATCCAAGTTGGAGCGACCTCAAGACTCACTCCAAGCAAAAAGTTTTTAGCAAAACTAGCTACGAAAAATTATAGCTATAGACTCTTGCCGATGGAAGTTAAAGGTAAAAAAGTAACAAAAATTCTAGTAGGTCCTTATCCTAGCTCAGCTGCCGCAAGAGCTGTTCTTGGAGATGTAAAATCAAGTATCAATAAAGACGCTTTTATCTTTAGAGTTAAGTAGTGCTTTATACGAAAAAGATACTATTTGATCAGCTCACACCTATAACAATCTTCTCTAAGCTGAAGAAACATTTTAAGGGTGAGTTGATTTTTCTTCTTGAGAGTGCTAACAACTCTGAAGCGGGAAACTTTAGCTTTATTTTTATCGGAGCAAGAGAGAGAATCTTACATGAAAACAATAAGGCTTTACATGTAGATACCGATGGCATCAGCCATGATATTGGCAAAAATCCATTTGTCTATTTGAAAAAAAGATATGCTTCTCTTGATTATGCAAAATACAAAGAGTATGGGCAAAAAAATGGTCTTGCATTTATAGATGGCTTTATAGGTTACATCGGATATGATGCAGTTAAAATATTTGAGCCTAGGCTCAAGGCTCATATGGACACTCTTAAAAGTGAGATTGATATACCAGATATTGACCTGATTAGACCAAAACTTGTTTGTACCTTTTCTCACAAATCAAACACTCTTACTCTTCATACACTTGTAGATACTTTGGCTCCAAAGCTTGATGAGATTGAGATGCTTCTAAAAGAGCCTCATGACTATCTTTATATCAAAAAAACATCTATTGATAGCTCAAACGGGTCTTTTTCTTTTTCTAAAGATAAGTTTTTTACTATGATAAAACAATCAAAAGAGATGATTAGAAGTGGAGATGTTTTTCAGATTTTATTATCAAACAGATTTACGCAATTTGCAAAAATTGATAGACTAAGCTTTTATAGAGTTTTAAGAAATAAAAATCCATCTCCATATATGTTTTTGCTTGATTTAGGTGATTTTGCCATAGCAGGAAGCTCTCCTGAAGTGATGATTGGGCTTGACAATGGGCATATAACGCTAAGACCACTAGCAGGGACAAGAAAAAGAGGCTCTACTTATGAAAAAGATAAAGCTTATGAAGAGGAGCTTATGAGCGATAAAAAAGAGAGAGCAGAGCATCTTATGCTTATAGACCTTGGTCGTAATGATGTAGGAAAAGTGGCAGAAGTTGGAACAGTCAAAGTAAGAGACATGATGCGAGTTGAAAGGTACTCACATGTTATGCATATGGTTAGTGATATAGGTGCAAAGCTTGATAAAAAGTACGATATGTTTGACCTTTTTGCAGCAACTTTTACAGCAGGCACTATGACAGGGACTCCAAAGACTAGAGCGATGGAACTCATAAGTGATTTTGAAGGAATCAAAAGAAGTTTTTATAGTGGGGCTGTTGGATACTTTGGATTTGATGGCAATATGGATAGTGCTATCATGATACGGACTGCCTATCTTGACGATAAAAAAATCATCTTTCAAGCAGGTGCGGGAGTGGTGGCTGATAGTAAAGCAGAGCTTGAATACCTAGAAGTAACAAACAAGCTTAAAGCCATGACAAGCTCACTTGACGATTTAAAGGAATAAAGTGAGATACAGAAGTTTAGGAGCTAGTTAGTAT
This sequence comes from uncultured Sulfurospirillum sp., assembly GCA_964407605.1. GTDB lineage: Bacteria > Campylobacterota > Campylobacteria > Campylobacterales > Sulfurospirillaceae > Sulfurospirillum_A. The sequence continues at coordinate 12,947 of CAYOWG010000002.1, forward strand.
GGAGTTGTTTTCGATATTTGGGAATCCAGTCTCTCACTCTATCTCTCCTCGCATGCACAATCTTGCTCTTGAGGGCTTGCATATAGAAGGCTCTTACATAAGAACTCCGCTTAAAGATGGCTCACAGTTAATCGATAAATTTAAATCACTAAAACTTGATGGAGCCAATGTAACTGTTCCTCACAAAGAGTTTGCTTATGATTTGTGTGATGAGCTTGATGAGTTTGCTCAAAAAATAGGGGCAGTAAATACTCTTGTAAAAAATGGCGATAAAATCATAGGATACAATACAGATGCCCCTGGTTTCTTCAAAGCAATAGAATCTTTTGGCAAAATAAAATCTGCTCTCATACTTGGAGCTGGTGGAACTGCAAAAGCGATAGCTACAATCCTAAAAAAGAACTCTTTACATGTAGAGATATTGAACCGTTCAAAAAACAGGCTAGACTACTTCCATAAAAGCGGATTTAATGCCTATAGCTGGGATGAATTTGAGCTAAAAAGCTACGACTTAATCATAAACACAACGACAGCAGGACTAAGCGACAACTCATTGCCTTGTGATAAAAAACTACTAAATGAGCTTATGAAAAAAGCAAAATTTGCGTTTGATGTTATCTACAACAAACCAACCCCTTTTTTAGCCCTTGCAAAACAAAATTCTCTTACATATAAAGATGGAGCAGATATGCTTCTATATCAAGGGGTACTCGCATTTAATATATTTTTCAACAACAGATTGAATGAGAAACATATAACTAACTATATGAAAGAAGCTTTTAGGCTTTAGTCCTTAGATTTATCGCCTTAGAGAGTGATAACATATCTACATTTTCAAGATGTACTCCTGTAGGCACTCCTTGGGCTATCTTTGTAAACTCCAAATCAAACTCTTTTAGCTTATCTTCTATAAAAATAATCACTGCATCATTTGAAAGAGAGGGAGTCAATGCAAATATAACTTCTTCAATACCATCAACAACAAGCTCTTTTAACTTTGAAATCTTATCTTCCTCTAGACTATCAAGAACAAAATAGACACCATCATAAAGATTGTTCTCTTCTAGTACAAGTATATCCTTCGCACTCTCAGTTATACACAATTTTGAGCTATCTCTATGCTCATCTAGGCATATATCACATATCTCATGCTCACTTAGTCCGCCACATCTCTCACAGCTTCTTATAGAACGCACTGCACTCTCTATCGCATTTGAAATCTTCATAGCATTAAATGTATCATTTAGTATTAGATGATATGCAAATCTTTGAGCTGATTTTTTTCCAACACCAGGCAGGGATGAAAGAGCCTCTACTAGGTTGTCAAATTTTTCTAGTTTCATTAAGATATATCCATAAAAAACCTATGATTGCCGTCATTGTACTCATATTTTAAATCAAAACCATTTAGTTTTGTTATGTTTTTAACTATATATAGCCCTAGACCAAGACCTCTTCTGCTCTCATTTATATCCGAAACAAAAGGCTTATAGTACTCTTCTATATCCATAGATAACTCTTTTGCACTATTTTCAATACTAAGAATATTATCTACAACACTTACTCGCACGACTTTATCATCTGAGTATTTGATAGCATTATCCATAAGATTTTTAAGTGCCAAAGAGAAAGATTCAAAATCTGCTTTGACTGTAACAGTTGGGTCTATATCTACCTTCACATGTAGGGCTCTTTTTTCATCGTCAAGCATCAGCATATCTACCGCACTATCTACAATATCTGCGAGATTATACTTTTGTATCCGTAAAGAGTAGTTTTTTGATACAATCTGCTCAATCTTAGAAAATTCGTTGATTAGTGTGTCGAGTCTTTCAAAGATATTGACAAGTCTAGTTTTTGCCTTAACATCAGGTATCATCTCTGATACAATCCTGCCTTTTCCTATGGGAGTTTTCAGCTCGTGCATGATAGTTCTTAAAAAAAGTTGGCGTGAGTCTATCAAATCCCTTAGTTTTGAAGCGGCTCTATCGAACTCATTGGCGACTTCCGCTATCTCATCTTTTTTATCACTTTTGCAATCTATATCCATATCGCCTGAAGCAAATTTTCTTATCTGTGAGCTTAGCTCTTTAAGTGGCGAAATACTTCTTAGGATAGATATATACATGTAAACAAAAATGACAAATGCTATAGCAAAAGATATCCATAGAAGCTCATTTTTCTTTGCTTTGTACTGCGACTCTAAAAGAATATTTGAAATCATATTGTCGATGTATAGATAATATCTATCATTGTGTTTGATGGATGAAAATCTACCCAAACTAGAGTCTTTTTTAAATAAAACCGTCCCTCTTTGCAAAACAGAAACTCGTAGATTTTGATTTTTAACTATCTTTAGTCCAAAGTTACCGATGTACTCATTTATGCCATGGGGAGAGATATTGTTTCTATACAACATAAATATATAGTTTATAGATTGAAGCTGCCTCTGCTTCATCGCTTCAAGCTCTTTTTCGCCCTGATACTTAAAAAGCACAACAAAAAGCACACAAAGAAGCAAAATTGAAAAGGTAAAAACTAAAGTTATTCTGTTACTTAGTGAATTTCTAATCATCCTATAAGCTTATATCCTATCCCTCTTACGGACTGGATATACTTTGGAGCTTTTGAGTTATCCCCTATCTTTGCCCTAAGACGACCTATAATGACATCTAAGCTTTTTGAGCCCTTATCCTTAAGAGATTTACAGTTATAAACTAACTGTTCACGAGATATAGAGAAACCATGTTGCTTTATCATATACTCAAGTATCTCAAATTCAGCAGGAGTGAGGTCGATAGGCTCTTCTTTTAGAAATATCTGATGTCTTTTCTCATCATAACGAAAATCACTATCAATCCTTCCCTCTTCAGCTGAATTTACTTTCTTATATCTTCTTATAAGGCTCTGTATTCTTGCATACATCTCTTTTGGGTCATAAGGCTTTGGTAGGTAGTCGTCTGCACCAACCTGAAGACCTATAACCTTATCACTAACATCACTTCTAGCACTTGAGATTATGATGGGTATATCGTACTTATCAACTACTTCTTTGCATACCTCAAGTCCATCAATCCCAGGAAGCGTCAAATCAAGTATAAGTAAATCGTAGTTTTTTATGCCTGCACTAAGTCCAAGATATGGGTCTTCGTAATTTGTTATTTTTATATTGTATTGTGCTAGATATTCGCTTAGTATCTCTGCGAACTCTGCATCATCTTCTATCATTAGTACATTTATCATATAATAAACCTTTTGTATAATTAGATATTATTATAGCATAATTGAGAAGATTGAGAGCTTACATGTAAGCTCTCTTTATCGCTACTTTTTAAATTCAACAATCTGCTTTTTTGTCGATATTTTAAAAGATTTTTCTAGATAGTCAGCTTTTATTGCCATCTTGTCTGTATGTTTTGTATTGATATTTTCTATAAATGCTTTTTGTCAAATCTACTATCGCTTACAAATTCTTTTATGCTATATCTTTGCTTAGGACTTCTTAGCTTTTTCATCTCAA
>CAYOWG010000002.1:16566-36353 GCA_964407605.1 uncultured Sulfurospirillum sp.
ACAAATTCTTTTATGCTATATCTTTGCTTAGGACTTCTTAGCTTTTTCATCTCAATATCCTTTTTTCGTTTGATATTGTAAGTATATAGTCTTAGTTTTAATACTCTTGTAACGACTTGTTAACTATCGTTAATGAATCCAATCTTTTGCATCTTCATAATTATCAAAGTAATTCATACTGCTAGGAGTAAGTTTTTGAGCTATTTTAGATGAAATTTTACCTAGCTTCTTATTGCCAACCACTGCTATTCTATCAATCTGCTTGATATTTTTGAGGAAGAAAACCAAATCTTCCCACATAGCCATAAGAGTTATGCCTTCCATCTCTCTTATATCCACAAGAGTATCTATCGATGAAACCTTATGTACTCTCATAAGAGCCTTTAGCTTTTCCTCAAAACTTTTAACATCTTCGACTGTAAGTTTTCCATTGATATTCAGTTCTGTATAGACCTTTTTAATGCTTATGGATGACTTGGTTGTCTCTTTTTTTGATTCATTTTTTATCTGCTTAGTTTGGGTCTCTTTTTTATCTGGCTGATAAAGCATATGATGCCAAAAAGAAAATCCTATAAGAGCAACACCAGATCCTATATGAAGATTTTTAATAAAATTATTTTTCATATAAAACGAGGTGCCAAGAACCACTCCAAGTGAAGCTGTCATCCCTATCTTTGCTATCTCTTTCTTGGTATCTAAATCAAGATTTAAGATTTTTCCTTTTCTTTCTATCAAATTTTCTTTTTGCATTTTTACCCGTTTCGTATGTTAAAGCTGCTGTGATTACTGTTGCAATCCCACTCGCTATCGGAAAGAAAATCGCCATGTTTAGCCTTTATAATATTTAATATCATAATCATATCTAAACAAACTAAAGCTAAGCTTTTTTCTTCTCTACTTTTATACCTTTAAGTGAATTTAAAAGCAATCCTATCGTTGTTCCATTGTGTAGTATGGCTGTGTTTATTGGACTCAAAACTCCAGCAGTTGCTCCAAGTAAAATAGCACTATTTATCCCAACAGTAGCGTTAAAGTTTGCACTTATAAGTCTCATGGTCTTATCTGCTAACTCTTTTACTTCGCTTATAGCCTCTATATCATCTTTGAGCAGTCCCACATCAGCCGTTGCCTTTGCGATATCAGCTCCTCTTTGCATACTGATCCCAACATCAGCGCTCATCAAAGCAGGTGCATCATTGATACCGTCTCCAACAAAAACAACTTTTCTGCCTTCATCTTTTAGCTGCTTTATAATCCCAGCTTTTTCAGTTGGCAATAAATCTGCATAGACCCTATCAACACCAATCTCTTTTGCTAAAGTTTCTGCTTTTGCTTTCACATCACCTGTAAGCATCACTATCTCTTTTACGCCAAGCTTTTTTAGTTTTGCTATCATGCTCTTAGAGTTCTCTCGCACTTTATCAGACATACCGATAGTCCCCAAAAGCTTGCCATCATATGCAACATATAAAAGTGCTTTTCCCTCTTTAAGACAAGACTCTATCTTGCTTTTATGAGCTCTAAAAGATATATTTTCATCATCTTCCAAAAAATGCCTACTTCCTATAAGAACATCTTTTCCATTGACTACAGTTTTTACACCATGAGCTATGATAAACTCTACCTCATCATGATGCATATGCACAAAACCTCTATCTTTTGCTGCTTTTACTATCGCTTCAGCCACAGGATGAAAGTAATGCTCTTCAGCACTTGCAGTGAGATTTAGTATATCATCCTCACTCCATTGCTTTGAAAAAGAGGTTATATTGACCACTTCAAGTTCTCCCTCGGTAAGTGTTCCTGTTTTATCAAATACAAAAGTATCTGCACTTGCCAATGCCTCGATAGATTTTGCACCCTTTATAAGTATCCCCTCTTTTCCAGCTTGAGCGATTGAAGTCTTAAATGCCACAGGAGTTGCTAGCTTTAAAGCACAAGAGTAATCAGCCTGCAAAACAGAAGCCACAGACTCAAAATCTCTATTTATCACATAAGAGACTCCAGCCAAACCAAGTGTAACAGGGACTAAACTATCTGCAAGTTTCGTTGCTTTTAGTCCTATGGCTGACTTTTCATCTAACGAGCTTTTTATGTACTCTTTTATCCTCGAAGTTGCCGTATCATTTCCGACTTGTTCTGCCCAGATTTTTATCTTACCCTCTTCTATAACAGTTCCAGACATAACTCTATCACCACGACTTTTTTTAACAGCTTCAGCTTCGCCCGTCATCGATACCTGATTTACTGAGGCCTCGCCGTAGATTATATGCCCATCAACTGCTATAGTATCTCCAGCCCCAACAATCACGATATCGCCTATGTTTAGAGTCTCTGTTTTTACGAGCTTTTGCACCTTTTTAGAGTTCTCTTCAACTTCTATCCAAACATTCTCTACGCTTGGCTTTGCTAGCTCATTTATAAGGTCATCACTCTTGTGAACGGTAGTCTCTTCTATATATTCTCCAAGCTCAAGCATAGCATTGGTGCTGTTTGCTGCAAGATAGTCTCTTCTAGCAAGCGAAACTCCAACTGCCGTTGCCTCTAAAACCTTAGAAGTTAAACCTTCATTAAAAAGCTCTTTAACTCCACCTATCAAAAGTGGTGCAGTCGCATAAGTCGTTAAAGCTAGTTTTGCTCTTTCATCGTTCAAAAGAGGCGTAATCCCTAAAGATGATGTTGCTCTTATAAGCCCAGAAACACTTGGTTTTTCGTCACTCACAAAGCAGTTTATAGACTTAGTGCATGCTTTTTTAAACTCATCTATCTTTATTTCTAATATCTTGGATTCAAGAAACTCTGCATCTAACTCTTTTCCAACTAAGGTTATAGACTTTGCTTTTAGATTTACCTTGACTAGCTCTATATCATCAATCATCTCAAGATGTTTTTCTAGCTTAGCAGAGTCTGTATCTTTTTGCAAAAACTCACAACGAAATCTAACTCTTTTTGTAGTTACATGTATAGATTTTACTAGCATATCAATATCTAAACTTTTTTCGCTTCTATCTCAGCTTTTGCATCTTCCATTCTCTCTTTTATCTCCTCAATCCCAGCTTGAAACATCTCTGAGCCTTTAGCTACTGTTTTAAATATAGCTTTTTGAGCTGATTCATTTGTCAAAATATAAGTTGCAACTGCACCAATCAATGCACCCTTTATAAAGTCATTTGTGTTGATACTTCCAAGTATGTTGTCTGTATTTATACTAGGCACAGTATTTGCCACACCTGAAGTTATATCTTTGTTTATATATGGATTTTTCACTCTACTCTCCTGCTTCTTCTGTTTTTTCTTCAACTAATTCTGGTCTTGATTCATCAAGTTTTTCTGCAACTTTCTCTACTGCATAAACACCGCCTAGCCCTAGACTAAGAGCTGCAAAAACTCCCAAGTAGTTACCCTTTCCAAGATAATTCGCAGCTGCGATTGCCGAGCCTGTTGCAACTCCACCTTGGACTGTAAGCTTGAGACTATTTTTTATAGCCTCATCCTTACTTATCTCATCTTTTGTGTAGTTGTTGTAGTTTATGCTTCCAGCAACAACAGCTGAAGCGAGTGAACCGCTAACTATATGCCCTACTACATGTCTTGGGTCACCCGTATTTATCATTTTACTGCCCCCTTTTTGCTGAACAAGTCCAACAAAAATTCCTCGCTACTGTTGCACGAAGTAGAAACTTCTGTATTTATCATTTTGCTACCTCTATCTGCTCTTTTGACTTCATAGAATCAATCTTCTTTGTAACACTATCTTTTGCATCTTTTGCATACTCTTTGCTCTTTTTAAAACTTGTTTTTGCAAGATCTTTTGCCTTTGAAGCACAAGAAACTACTCTCTCTTTTATCTCTTTTTTATTGTTAAAAGCAATTACTGCTAAACTTCCTATTGCTATTCCTGTTAATAATGGTAATGCCATGACACTCTCCTACTTTTTTGATTTTTTATTTTTCTTTAGCAGATATACTGCAACTGAACCTAGAACTGCCCCTATAACAAAAGGAAACAAAGGCATACTAACTATCCTTCTTTTCTTTAGCATACATGCTAGTTGCCAAAGATACTCCTATCCCGCCTACAAGCATACCGCCTACAAAAGATATGTTTACACCTCCGAGTAGCTTTGCTATCTCTGTTGAATCTGCTTCTCCTGAAGCAATCTTGCTTGCTAGGTTTTTAAACTCATCTATCTTTGCCATCATATCCTCTTGGTTTACGTTTTCATGTGTGTTTGCTGGCTGTCCTTGTGAGCTATAGTAAGCTGACACACAAGACCTAAAAGCTGGAAGATGGTTGTTAAATGAAGCCGCTTGAAGCCTAAAAAACATATCTTGAATATCAGATTGCTTTGTGTATAAAAGCAAATTGTCATACATCTTGATATTGTCTATCTCTGCTGCTACTCCAACCTCGCAACACTCTATTAGAGTATCTGGTATCTCTATTTTCTCAGCCCAATCATTGATAGGTGGTTCTACGCTGTACTTTTGCAAAAAAGCCTGTGTTGCATTTATATGATTTTGCTCAGCTTCTATGATATTGGCAAAAGGATTTACTGGTCCAAACTTCTCTATCACTTTCTTATAAGTCTCATAGGCATGATACTTATCATAAGCAGCTATCCTTAGCGTTTGGTCAAGTATCGGCTCATCAAAGCTTGGATCTACTCTTTGTGCAACTAGCAATTTTTCATCAAAATTTACTTCCATTTACACTACCTCCTTATAGAGTTTATTAACTTTTTGAGTTATGTCTTCTATATTGTTTCCTGCTATCATATCTTCCCAAAGCTCATAAGGGAAGATTTCGCTATCGTATCCTATAGTGATTGAGCCCATAAGCTTGTTTATCTTTAGTTTTTCAATTCCATTTATCTTAGCTGGCAAAGACTCTATATCTTTAAGCTCAACACCACTCACTTCATCTTTTATCTTCGGACTTACTCTAACTCTAAGTCGTCCTTTTGTATGATGAATGATGCTCATATAAGATGCAATCCTAACTATATCTTCACTTTTTATCTCCAAAACCTCTCCTTCTATTATCATAATTATAGCTAATTGATATTTAAGGTTTACTTAAATTTAGCTGAAATCAATTATCAATTAGTCTTTTTCTTGATACCATGTCAATCTTGACGAGTTTGCCATGATGCCTATCGTATGTCCTAGATGAATTGCTCCAGCTCCAGCAGGAGAGAGCAGTCCCACACTAGCCAATGCAACTCCACCTAGGTTGGTACTTGTTCCTATCCAGTAGTTTTGAGCAACTACTCTCAAGCTTTTTTTACTTACATCATACAGATTTACAACATCTTCTGGGTGAGAGTGCGTGATGGCTATGTTTGAAATTTCTATGGCAGCTTCGCTTCCACCACTTGCAAAAGAGACTGCAACATCAGCCCTGCTCATAGCAATCGTATCATTGATCCCATCTCCTATCATAACTACATTTTTATACTTTTGTTTTAGCTCATCAATGATATCAGCTTTGCCCTCAGGCATGAGATTTGAGTAAACCTCATCAAAGCCATATTTATCTGCAAAGCTTTTAGCTACCTTGTCATCATCTCCTGTTAAAAGAACTAGATGCTTCACACCCCTAGCTCTTAAATCACTCAGCATTTCTGCTACTCCAGCTCTCATTTCATGCTCAAAAGATATAAATCCTAAAATCTCTTTACCAAAAGTAACATAAGATACAGTCTCGCCTCTACTCAATGATATATTTGCTTTTTCTTCAAAGTTTTTTACTGATATTTTGTAGCTATTTAAAAACTTTTTGTTTCCAACCAAAACCATCTCTTTATCTTTTGATGCCTTCACCCCAAGTCCAGGAACTATCTCGCTTGCATAGCCCTCATCAAAAAGAGCTCCTATGTGTTTTGCATGTTCTGTTATCGCTTTAGCTATAGGATGAGTGTTTCTATGTTCAGCAAGAGAAGCAAACTCAAAAAGAGTTTTTTCATCTACATGTAAGCCTAAAACTATATCTTTTACTTTAGGTTTTCCTGTTGTAAGTGTGCCAGTTTTATCAAAACAAAAAGCCTCACTTTGACTTACTTTTTCAAGATACTCTCCACCTTTTATCAAAATCCCATCTTTTGCAGCTCGTGAGATACCAGCACTTATAGCAGTACTAGCAGCAAGAACAGTAGCACAAGGACAAGACATCACAATCATAACAGAAAATGCTCTTAGATATGAGCCTGTCATGAGATATGTCCCAGCTGTCAGAAAAGTTCCTAACTTCAGAAGTTTTGCAGCAAGTCTATCAGCTTCAAGCTCACTTGGCGACTTTTCTAGCAAGGACTGCTCGACTTTTAGTATAACTCTTGAGATATATGTATCTGCTCCTGTTGCACTTACTTTGATATAGATTCTTCCTTTTTGCACAAAAGTATTGGCAAAAACTTCATCTTCATTGCTTTTAAAAGCAGGCTCACTTCTGCCGTTTATCAAAGCTTCATCTATCTCAGCACTGCCACTGATGATAAATCCATCCACTGGTATCTTCTCGCCACTTCTACTAACAACCGTATCACCCTCTTTAACTTCACTTAGCTCAACTTCAAGCTCAACTTCATCAACCAAGATATAGGCTTTTTTAGAATCAAGCTCTATTAGTTTGCGTATCTCTTTTTTTGATTTTTCTGCTATATACTCCTCAAGAAGCATACCTCCTCTTAGTATATATATAATCTCAAATGCAGCAGTAGCCTCGCCAAACATAATAGCAAAAAGAAGAGTCCCACTCATAAAGGTTTGTAGCGTAAACTTTCCCTCTATAATGTTCTCTAAGGACTCGCTAAACAAAGGAAGAGCTGCGACCATCGAAACCACAGCGACTAAGGAAAAAGGAGTTGAGACTATAGCGATACCCAAAAAAGTCTCTGCAACAAAGATATATACGCTATAACAAGTCAAAACTCCAAAGATTATAAGTTTTCTTTTCCAAGATACTTTATCGTTTTTAACAACAGAGCAACTCCCACAACTACTCAAGCTCCTGCAATGACCTTCGTTATTGATTTGAGAGTTTACATGAGGCAAGCTTGTCGGAAATAACAGATTTAAATCTTTTAAAATTTGCTCTAATGAAGTCAATGCCTCATCAAAAACAAATACTATAGATTTACATTTTTTATTTACTCTAAAGCTAAAAAATTCTTTGTCAAAGTGTGAAAGTATCTTTTCGTTATTACTTGGGCTTAAAAAAAGTGATGATTTCAATCTTACTCTATTTTTTGCTTGTGATTTTACCACCATCATGTCCACTAAAGCCCCCTTGTTGTTATAATAATAGTTTTAATTATAATATCAAATTTTCTCTTAATTCTTACCCGAGTATCCCATCAGCCCTAGGAGTAAGTAAAAATCTATAAAATACCTTTATATATAAAACAAAAGGCAGAGCCCAAAGAATTGCAGAGCCCATATACATGTAGCTACTATACTCCTCAAAAAATGGGATTAAACTTCTCGCCAGAGTTGCTAATACCATTAAAAAAACCATAAGGTGGGTATAGATGTTTGATGTCAAGTGTCGTCCTGTATGAATCCAGCTTATGATTATCATGATAACTAGATATGCTAAGCCTATGCCGCCGCTTGTTATGAAGTGTCTAAAGTGGTTTATGCCATAGATGTTTTCGTTTAGTAAGTCCCAGCCCATAAAGCCATATCCAAGAGCTAGCATAACAAAAATCGAGCCGATATATAGCACAAAAGGCTGGTCAAGTATAAACTCATCTTTTAGGACGTAGTCATTTAGTATAGCTAGTATAGAAGCTCCTGCGGCTAGTCCTATCCAGCCTAAAGCTGTATTGTTAGGATAAAAAAACTCTATAATCGTAAAAAGAGTTACTATAAAGACTGCGAGATTTGTAAGAGGTGGGCGAGATATGTATGTGTCGTCTATGCCCTTATCTTCCATCATCTCATTGACAGCTTCCGTATTTACTCTTCTTAAAACTAAAAGCACAAGCACTACTATAGCTCCGATTGCAACTTTTAGTATGTCTATAGGCGAGGTCTCCACAAAGCTAGCAACACTTAGAAAAAACCAACACTCGATGGCAAATATAGCAACTAGCGTATAGCCAAGCGAGGCATGCCTTTGAAGTGGGTCAAGCACAACATCTTTTGCAAACCAAATCAGCCAAAGAAGCATAGAGAGATTTAAAAATGCAACTATATAAACGCCAACAAAATCGATAAACCAAAAGCTTACTCGTCCTGCTACCCATAAAGCCATGATATATTTGAGTTTTTTACCTACAAAAGGCACCATGCCAGGAAAAAGCTCAGGAAGTCCCGTTGTCAAAAAAGCCATAACCCCAGCAGTCAAAACACCAAAAAGCATCTCATAGATATGCCAAGTAAGAGTATCGTTCATAAACGGTATATCTAAAACCCCACCCCAAACAAAGCCCCAAAGCATCATAGAGATTATCATATAGGGAGCTAAAAGTAAAAAGACTGGTCTAAATCCATAAGCTAAATAGGGCGGAATATTTTTTTCGTCATCTGGATAGTATGCGTAGTGGTTTGTTGCGTATTTTTTTTGCTCCATTACTTTAGCTCCAATTCAAATGTATCTATTACCACTTCATCTTGCAGTATTTTTGCACTTTGGCTATAAACATACTTGTCATCTCTTTGGGTTTGAGGCAGGTCATACTTAAACTTTTTTACAATTCTTCCTGGGTCTGCTTTTAGAAGGAGTATCTCGTCACTTAGTTTTATAGCCTCCATCAAATCATGAGTTATAAACAAGATAGTTATCTCTTTTTTCTCAATCATCTCTATAAGCAGGGTTTGAAGCTCTTTTTTTAGCCCAATATCTAAAGCAGAAAATGGCTCATCTAAAAAAAGTAGTGATGGCTTTGTTACCAATGCTCTTGCAAAAGAGACTCTTTGTCTCATGCCTCCACTCAAATCTTTTGGAAACTTATCAAAATCACTCTCTTCAAGCCCAAACTTTAGTGCTATCTCTTTTGATTGCTCAATGGCTGTTTTGTTTGAAATTTTTTGTGCTTTAAGTCCTAGTGCGATATTGTCAATTGTGTTTTTCCAAGGAAGAAGTCTTGCATCTTGAAAAGCAAATGCTGAACTTGTAAAGCTGTTTTTAACACTTCCCTCTTGGACATCAATCAAATCAGCACATAGATGCATAAGCGTAGTTTTTCCACCACCGCTTGGTCCTACTATAGAGAGAACCTCTCCTTGTTTTAGCTCAAAATTCACATCTTCAAGTATCCTAGTAAAGCCGTAATTATGATTTAGATTTTTGACAACTAAGCTCTCCATAACTCTACCTCTCTTTTGATGGGTTCAAGTATGATATACTCTATAAACATCAATGAACCTATCATAATCACGACAAGTGCAAGTGCAGTTGGAGTATCAAGATGACTTCTTGCAATAGCCAACGAAGCTCCTATGCCATCACTTGTGCTAAGAAGTTCAGCCATAACAACTATCTTCCAGCTCATGCCTAGTGCTGATACCCAAGCTGGAAATATATAAGAAAATATATGAGGAAAGTAGATATCAAAAAGCTTTACATGTAGAGGCAACTTAAAACTATCTGCCATATCAGTCAAATCACCCTCTAGTGTCCTTGTCCCCTGTAGTGCTCCTACAAAAATGATAGGAAAAGAAGCAACAACAACAGTAAATATAACTGTAAAATCGCCCATACCAAACCAAATCATAGCAAGCACTATCCAAGCGATTGGGGGCATGCCTACGAGTATGGTTACTATAGGGCGACTCATCATAGAAGCAGTTGCAAAAAGTCCTGCAATCAGTCCTAGCATTGAACCAAAGAGAACAGATATACCAAAGCCAAAAAATGCTCTATATAGGGTTATTTGAGCCTCTTGAAGAACTGCCTTATCTTGAAGCATAAGCCATAAAGTTGAAAGGGTCTCAAGAGGACTTGGGAGTACGAGTTGTCCATAGATTTGACTGCCCAAGTCCCAACAGGCAAAAAAGAGGAAGATAGAGGCAATCGCACCCCAACCACTCCAAAGATAAGATGGAAAATCTTTAGCTATTTTGAAAAAAAATTTCAACACAATCCTTTTATAATACTGATTGTAGTTATTTTAACCAAAATGCCTTATGTAATGTCTTGATTTTAATCAAACTCCACCTTATCAAGCTTTTCAAAATCTTTTGAAAAGACAACTGCATAGTATTTGTCTGCATCATTATATCTGATAAGATAATACATAGCATTTGATATCAACTGCAACTTCATTCTGTTGTGGTCAAAACCTTCGAGCTCAACCTTTTTAAAATTAAAATCCCAATCCAAGATATAAAAATTTGACTCACTATCAATCGCATATCCTGCAATCTTTCTCTGTCTGTTTTCACTTATCTTGATGTACTCTAGCTCTATGCCCTCAGGGTACTCTATCTCTCTAAAAGTGATTATATCGTCTCTTCTTTTTAGATTAAAGAGCTTATCGTTGCTATCCAACAAGAGATATCCCAAGTCATAAGGCTTCATATTGGTCGCTTTTCCCCAAACGCGAACTATCGGCATAGTAACGCCCTCTTTTTCAAAAAGGTCATTTATCTCTTTTGAAAGTACTGGGTTGTATCCATCATCATAGTTATACGCCTTCACATGTAAAGAGTTAAACTGAATCATATGCTCAGGAAACCTAATCATCCCGATACTACTATTAGGGTTTAAAAACGGATAAAACTTTAGCTCTATGTCTTGAAGAAGTGCTGGCGAATAAGATAAACTTAGCCTACTTTTTCTAATCTTATCTCTATCGAACTCTTTATCTCCTATAACTATGGGTAGCTTTTTTTGAATGTCTAAGTTTCTCCAATAAACAAAAGGAAGATAAGACTCATACTCTTCTCTGTCGAACTCTCTTTTATCTTTCACACCATAAATAAACTGATGGTCTCCAAAGTTTTTTTGATAAACAAAATCTTTCAAGATTGGTGAGTAAAATATATAGTATTTGTTGAATGTCTTTTTAAATTTATCTTGATAAAGTATATTGCCTTGAAAAAAGACAAACCCTAAACCAAAGATAAGTGAGGTTAGGTATATAGGATTTTTTATCCTCTGTTTTTTTATACTATAAAAACTCTCTAGTACCACAAAGAAAAACAGAACAAAAATAAAAACCCACAACAAGTCAAAAAGATAATACCTATCCTTAAAAAAGACAAAAACTACAATAGCCCCTGTAAGGATTTTAAGTCCACTTATGATCTTATTTTCCTCGATGATAGCAGAGCTAAGAGCCATATAAAAGATAGAACTTCCTAGAATATAAAAAGAAAAATCTTTGAGCATCACTAAAAAAATCTCATAAGTATAGTAGTTTAGGATTATAGCTCCAACCGCAAATGAGAGTAAAATAGATAGTAGTAATATAAAAAATAGTCCTATCAAAAGATGCATAAATATTGATTTATGTAGAGGTATCGGAAGATGAGCTATAATCTTTATGCGATTTCTTATCTTTTCAGGCAAAAACTGAGCAAAGCTGATAACAGTTGCTATGATGACAAACAGATACGAAAACATCTGGTAAGACTTTTGTTCGATATGCACAAATCTATACCACATCATACTCTCAGGCTCAACTGTAGCAAACAAAAAGTCAAGATTATATACAAAATATATAACAACTCCTGTACACAGTAAAAGCAGACTTATAAGATAAAACTTTAACTTTAACCACTCTTTTTTTATAATTGCTCTTATCATTAATACCGTCCTACAAAACCTAAAAATTTCTCTTCAAAATCACACTCTAGCTCCTCAAGTCCATCAAGTTTTTCAAAAGTAAATACTAGCTTTTTTTTCTTTGTCTCCTGAACTCTATATATCTTAGAACTATCATACTCTTGGTGCTTTGTAACCTCATAACATCTAAAGTTTCTTATGAAATTATCAAGAGTGTCTTGATAAACATCTCCCCCAGTCTGAACTATAGCTATATCTTCAATCAAGCCGACCAAATCACCCATCACATGAGAAGTAATCAAAACAGTCTTATCGTTGTTCATAACATAATCTTTTAGATAATCCACAAAAAGTCTTCTATATCCAGCATCAAGTCCCATAGAGTAGTCATCAAGTATCAAAAGTTCTGCATTTTGGGCAAATATAGTTCCTAATACAACTTGTGATTTTTGACCAAATGAGAGAGTAGATAGTTTTTGAGCATAATCAAGCTTCATCAAATCAATAAGCTCATAAAAAACTTTTTTGTCCCAATTTTTATAAAAAGAACCAAAAAAAACTTCAACTTGCTCTATGCTCATATAATCATAAGTGACAAAGCCCTCATGAAGTAGTGCTATCTTCTCTTTGGCCTCGCTCGACAAATCAGAAGAACTTTCTCCGTATATCAAGCACTCTCCACTAGAGGGGGCAAGAAACCCCATAAGTATGTTGATAAGTGTTGATTTTCCAACACCATTTTTCCCTAAAACTCCATAAACAGAGCCTTTTTTTATCTCTAAGCTTAGGTTTTTATATATATTCTTCTTGCCATAGCTATGAGAAAGGTTCTTTATCTCTATGATATTGCTACTTTTTTCCACAAGAACCACCTTCGTCTCCGCAACCACAACCACCACTTTTAAAAAGTTTTCTATATAGATAATACAGAGCAAACCCTGTAGCTATCAAAAGAACAATCTCTTCCATTACTCCCCCTTTACGCAGTTTCTTCCTGCATTTTTTGCTTTATATAAAAGCTTATCAGCTCTTTTTATCATACTCTCTTCATCGTCGCCTTTAGCATAGCTAACAACGCCAAAAGAGCATGTAACTTTTGAGATTTTTTCAAATCTAATCTCTTCAATATTTTTTCTAATTTTCTCAGCAAACTTAACACCATCTTCTTGTGCTGTTGATGGTAAAAGAAGAACAAACTCTTCACCGCCCCATCTTGCAAAAATATCACTTTTCCTTATCTGTTCTTTGACATTTTTTGCGATACTCTTTAAGACTATATCCCCGTAATCATGCCCATAAGTATCGTTAATCTTTTTGAAATTATCAACATCAAAAAGAATTAAAACAAAACATGATTCAAACCTCCTTGAGGTTTCAATCATATCATTTATTGATATTGAAAACTTTAATCTACTGTCTGCTTTTGTTAATTCATCTACAAATGCCAAAGCCTTTGTGTTGATTTGAAGTACTTTATATTCATCTTCAAGCTCTTTTTTTCTTTTTTTATAAAGCATAGACTCTCTATGAAAATATAAAATTATAAGAAAAAATATAAATACTGCAAACATTATCTTGTAAAAAATATCTTCCACACTTTCTATGATTTTATGTGTCAAATAAGTGTTTCTGCTTATCAGTACATACCCTCTATCTTCAACTACTCCAAAAAGCTGAATTCCATAGTCTTCAATAGAAACTTCATAAGACAATTCATTTAAGTTTAGACTTAATATCCTATCACTTATATCATCCGTGCTACTTTTATCAAAATATTCGATACTCAAAGAATATTTAGCATTTTTTATATCGTATGCATCTACTAAAAAAGGGGTGCTTGCTCTAAATTCATTTCTAAGTTCTATATCATCAATATAATTTTCATTATCAACAAGTATAGACTTAACAGTATGATTTCTTTTAGCAATATCGATATAAGCTTTGTAAAGTTGCACTATTTTATCAGTCTCATTCTCAAAAACTACCTCATTCAAACTTCTGCTTTCAGTAAATATCGCAAAGGCAATATATACAAAAATAGCATATATGATAAGTAATGTTCTATTTAGATTTTTCATAATCAACGCTCATATCTCAAGAGGATAAACCCCTTGAGATATATAAAACTACCTCATCTCTTTTGCTTCAACCCATATAACTGCATCTTGAGACAACTCTTTTCCTTTATACTCTTTATCGCTTCCTACGCCAAGCGCACAAAAGCCCCAAAAGCCTGCCTTAGGAATTGCAAATGTAAACTCACCATCTTTATTTGCTTTGATTCCCATAGTTACAAAACTATCTTGAGGAGCTTCATATCTTGACTTACCCATAGCACTGTTTTTCATATCTACATCTCTGTTTAGATACTCTACTTCTACCTCAGCAAAAGGAACTGGCTTTCCATTACTCATAACGATTCCTGTAAAACTGCCACCTTCCCATATAGCATAAGGCTTCACTAATGGCACGATTTCAGCTTTAAGCCCAAGTGTAGAATCCCAATCTGTAGGCATACCTGCAACATTGATTATACTTTTTGTGATTTGCTGGATATAGATATCCTCTTCTGACTCATAATATGGAGCAGGCTTGATAACTAGAACATGATCACCCATTCTTCTAGCTTTATACTCTGAAGTATATCCATGTGCATTGTTGTGGTTACCTTTGATTGTAACAGCTCTTAAGGTAGATTTAAGATCAGTCTTTTTGCCTTTTTGAATTGCATAAAACTCCTGAACCTCTGCAAAGTCTTTGCTATCATGTTGCTTTCCCATATCCATTGTATGATTGTCTTCAAATGGATGAGTAAAAGCGTGTAGTAGCTCAATAGTCCCGCCTTTTGTTAAAGCCGTATTTGGCGTATAAAGCATCTGAAAATGCGCTAACGCACTACTAGCTAAGATTGTTGATGCAACTGCTGCACTAAGTAAAATTCTGTTCATTTTTTCTATCCTTATGTTGTTTTGTCGATTAGCCTCTTGGCAACTACTCTGTTATATCTTCACCTTTGATATAAACTTTATGTCCTTCACCAGCATCAAATACTGCACTATAAGAACCTGATGGCTTCTTAAATGTAAACTCACTGTCTTCACTCATCCTTCCACTTATGATAGCTTTTCCATTTTGCTCAACTCTAAACTTTACACCACTTGCACTACTTCCATCACTAAAACCACCTTCACAAGTGATAGTGCCATCTCCATTGTCAAAACAACTCATAATGGCACTATGTGCAAACAATGAGCTTGATAATAGCACCGAGGCTACTAAAATTTTCTTTAACATAATTTCTCCTTTTTATTTAATGTCTTTTTTAAAAGGAACAACTCCCTCTTAAATTCCTCTTAACTAAAGCTTCGCCCTTGGCGAGAGAATACTGTTTGATTATTTTGGGTTCCTGCTTAAACCTCCTTTCCAATTAGTAAATTTCGCTGGGAACAATCCTAAAACTAATACTATCCCTACAGCTGTAAAATAAAAATAAGTCATCGCATCAACACCACTCCATCCGTACATATTTCCTAGAGTAAAAAGCCCTGCAGATACTATGATTCCTAAAAATATAGGAAAAAATGTAGCAAACATCATCCATCCATAACTATGGGTTTGCATTTTTACTACTATCATTGTAGCTATACAAGGAGGGGTTAGAAGCATAAAGATGATTATAGAAACTGCATGAAGTGGTGTATATCCACTGTTTTGTGCCATCGCCTCTTCTGCTCTTTGTGAGTCTGCTTGGTTGTTTTCATATAAAGAACCAAGCGTTGCAACTGCACTCTCTCTTGCTGCAAATGAGCTTAAAAATGCTACATTTATTTTCCAATCAAAACCAGCATACTTACTAATAGGCTCTATTGAGCGACCAGCCATTCCAAGTAGAGAGTTTTCAACCTTCTCGTTTTTCATATTTCTCAAGATTCTTTTTCTATCTTTTGATAGTTTTCTAAGAGATCTATTTATTATCTTTGCTTCTTTGTTGCCTCTTGGCTTTACGAACTTAAAAAAACTCTCGTTTTTTGCGATATACTTATCGTCAACTGCCTTAGCACCTTTTTCTCCTGAAGCTGTCATCCTGCTTGATCTATATCCATCATAATAGTTTAACAAGACAGATACTTCTTCCTTCGTATCCACCATCTCATAGTATTTTGATTTTTTAGATTTTTTAGCAAAAGTCTCTAAAGCCTTAGCACCTTGTGCCTCATACTTTGCTTTTGACTCATCACTAATGCCAGGAAACTGCAACATTGCGAAGAGTATCAAAGCCACAACCATAACTATAGTAATAACTTTATATATATAAACCCAAACACGCTGAAATGCTTTTATAATCACACCTTTAAAAGTTGGTGCGTGGTACGGTGGTAGCTCCATCACAAAAGGGGCTGTCTCTCTTGTCTTTAAAACTGTGCTTGTCAAAATCTTTGCAACTATAAGAGCTGTAAAAACTGTCGCTGTTGATATGTAAAACATCATCAAAGTCATCTCGGTTGGAAAAAATGCTCCCAAAAGAAGAGTATAGAACGGGACTTTTGCCAAACAGTTCATATAGGGTACTGTTAGTATGGTTGCCATCCTAGCCCTATCATCAGCGATACCTTTTGTTGCCATAACCCCAGGAACTGCACATCCTCCAACCACAGCACCGCCAAGCACCAAAGGAAGGGTTGATTGCCCATGGAGACCAAACTTTTTAAATATCCTATCTAGTATAAAAGCCATTCTAGGCATATACCCAACATCTTCCATGATAGCAATCAAAGCAAACAATATAAAGAAAATCGGTATATAATTTATCAAAGCATTTCCACTATTGACCATCCATATAGCCAAGTCGGTTATCATAGGAACATCTAAAAAGTCAGGTTTTGGAGTTATATCAATCACAAGATTCTTAAAAGCAGCAAGAATCGGCCAAGTATAATCTGTTATTTTGTAACCATATACAATAGAGAGTTGATAAACTAAAAACATAATAAAAAATAGTATTGGCATGGCAAGCCATCTATTGAGCACAATTCTATCTATAAAGTCTGTTGTTGTTAAAACACCTTTTTTAGTCTCTTTTACAACTTTATGGTATATAATATCAGATGAATCATATCTAAAAGTAGCTAGAAAAGCTGGTATATCTTTATCAAATCTATCATGAAAGATATGCTCTTGTTCTCTTGCTAGCTCTTCTATATTGCTTGTGTTGGCTTTTACCCTATCGATGATAGCTTGATCACCCTCAAGAACTTTTATAGCAAACCATCTCTTATTGAGAGACTCATCGCTATCTTTTATGCTCTCTTCTATGGCTTGTATATGTGGCTCAAGCTCTTCATAGTTTATCCTAAAGTCTTCATAGTTTTGGGTACTATTTTTAGTTTTTACAATAGCTTCCATAATCTCTTTAGAGCCTATGTTTTTTGCACCGCTTGCAGATACAACGATACAGCCTAGCATTTTTGATATCTTTTCTATATCTATCTCAATGCCTCTTCGTTCTGCTACATCCATCATATTGAGAACAATAACAACAGGGATACCTATCTCTAAAAGCTGAAAAGTAAGATATAGATGCCTTTTTATATTTGAAGCATCTACGACATTTACAATCAAATCTGGTTTTTCGCCTATAATGTAATCTTTTGCAACCCTCTCCTCAAGAGAGTATGAGCTAAAAGAGTAAGTACCAGGAAGATCAACCATCTCAATCTTATGACCTTCATAGCTAAAACGACCTACTTTTTTATCAACCGTAACTCCAGGATAATTAGCAATATGCTGTTTTATACCGCTGACCATGTTGAAAACAGTTGATTTTCCACAGTTTGGTTGACCTGCCAATGCTGCCTTAATCATACCAAATCAACCTCTAAAGATGCTGCTTCACTTTTTCTCAAAGTGATTAGATAGTTATGGATTTTTAGCTCCATCGGGTCATACAAAGGAGCCTTTCTAACTACCTCAATCACTGCCCCATTAATAAATCCCATATCTAAAAGCTTGTGCATAAGTTTGCCTGTTATATGCATCTTCTTTATCCTACACTTCTGCCCTTCACTGACACTATCTAACCTCATTTTTACCCTTTATAACATATGCAATAATTATCAATCTTATAACAATTTACTTAAAATATTGCTTTAATTTTCAATAATAAAACTTATTATCGGGTAACTTTCCACCTATGACTTTTGGATTACTCTTTTTTAAGATTTCAAAAAAGAACTCTAAGTCCTCTTTAGAGTCTTTTGCTGTCTTAAACTCTAGCTTTACGAAAGGGATTGAGTCTTCAAGTCCTTGAGCTTCTAGCATATCTAGAGTTTTCACTGTAAGCTCTGCAGCCTCTTTAGGGTTTGCCTTGTACCACTTAAGTGATTTTGCATACTCTTCATTGAATCTCTTGATTAGATTCTCATTGCCTTCGACTTTGCCCAAAAATGCCATACCTGCTTGAGGGATTTTGGCTTCAACCTGAAAAGTTTTACCCCACTCCTCTTGTAAGTCTGCACTTCTATACAAATCTGGAGCAATTATCTTCAAAGGAAAAGATTTTGTTTTTCTCAGTGCCATTGAGATTGCAGGCTCAGCCAAAAGAGCATGGTCTATTCTTCTCATAATCAGCATCTGCATAGCATCGATAGGAGAACCAAAGTATTTTAACTTAAAATCTTTTTTTATGTCCATGCCTTGTGCTTTAACTATCTGTTCAAACACGATATCTGGCATATCTGCACGAAATGGCATTCCTATCTCTTTGCCCTTAAAATCTTTTAAAGTTTTAAGAGTTTCATCTCTTGTTATCATCCCTAAGATACCCCAAACTGAGACATTAAGTAGTGTTATATCCACGCCTTTGTTGTGCAAAATCGCTCCTACATTAGTAGGAACTGCTGTAAATTGCACCTTTTTATTTAGAACCAAAGCTCTTAACTCATCTGGATTTTTCCAAAGCTTAAACTCCACCTCTTTTGCAACATCACTCAGAGCATTTGTAGCAATCATATGCATCACAGGGTGAGACACAGAAGCAAATGGTCCTGCTATAACTAATTTTTCAACTTTTTCATTTGCATTTACGATGCTAAATACAAAAAGTAATGCTAATAATAGTTTATTCATTTTTTCCTACTTATATGTTAATTTATTGACTTTTTTCCACTGCTCTTCTGTCATAATAGAGCGCATATGATTCAAAGCATCTATCCTTATGTCAAGCGACTCTCTTTTGAGTTTTGCTATCTCGTCTATCAATGCTTTTACTTCTTTTGCTGTCGTACCTCTCTCTACTTTTTTTCTTAACTTTTTTTCTAGCTTAAGAGCTTCACGAAGTTTTCCTTGAAACTTTGGAGCATAAACAGCTTTTACTTCCTTTGTTATCCTCTCATTTTGATCCTTACTTATATCAACCATGCCTTTTTTTATAAACTTTCCAGGATGAGGAAGGATAACAAGCTCATTTACCTTAAACTTATTGCTTTTTGGCTTACTTGCCATACTACTTGCATAGACTACTAGCTTCTTATACTGCTCTTTACTTAAAACAGCTCTAACCTCATTGATACACTTCAAGTGTGCTTTTGTCAGCTCAGTTCTAAGTTTTGCTATTTTATCAACTATCTCATACTGACTCTCAGGAGTGCTTGTATCAATCGCTACATTTTGAGCAAGTTCAAGTTCAAGCTTTTTTATCTCTTGAGCCTTTTTTATCACAAGCGGAACAGTATTTTTTTTGATTTCTTGCAATGCTTTTATCTGCTCTTGCGATAAACCCAAAGTAGAGCTTTTAGGATGATGCAGACTCAAACCAGCCAAAAATGGTAGATTTTGATGCACTAGAAAATAACTCTTAGGAAATATATCCTTTCCAACCACAAACTGCCCTTGCTTACCCGCTGCTTCTTTAAGTTTTTTTGTAAAATCATCACTCGGGATAACAGGCTCAGCAAAACTCTGCAATGTAAACCCACACACTACTACCATACTAATCAATATTTTATTCATTTTTTCCTACTTATTATTTGTATTTCAAAATTCTTTTCAAAGCTAT
>CAYOWG010000002.1:36453-40566 GCA_964407605.1 uncultured Sulfurospirillum sp.
TTTATTCATTTTTTCCTACTTATTATTTGTATTTCAAAATTCTTTTCAAAGCTATACATGACCTTATTGCAATCAAGCAAGTACTGTATATCTAAAAACTCTTCAACATCTGTGCCCTCATAATCCTCCAAGCTTACTACTCTGTTTTTATCTGCATCAAACTTGAAACTACTAAAGCTGTTTATTGTGTCTATTAAACTTTGTGCCATAGTATCTCCCTTTTTAATGCGATTATACTCAAGTTAGCTTAATTTTTCATTATAATGACAATGATTATCAGATTTATATATCTTTAAGAGTTTTTCCTCTATAATTTCACTCGATAACAATTATCATTGAAAGGATGCGAAGTGAAAAATAACCTAATTCAGCAAGATGGTTGCACTTGCTAGATGAGTAGAAAAATCGAGTTTGTTGGTTTTGAGTTACAAGATGGTACTTACAAAGAGTATCTTCCTTGGTCTGAGCAGGTCTGTACAAAAGAGCAAAGAAGAGCTCTTTTTATATCTATGTTCAATTTTTATATGCCAGAAGAGTTGAGATTTAGTAAAAATGAGTTTTCTACAAAAAGAACTCTGCTAGATATCTTTACATGTAAGATAAATTCTCTAATACCAATTAGTTTCACACACAAACATAAAATGGTAAAAAGTTTTAGTGTTGATGTTGTCTCAACAAATATCATCAATAGTTTTTTATCATTTTCACGCAACTCAAAAGCTAGATTTTTAACAAAAAACTGTACTGTCATATCAAAACTATCTAACAAAAGACCAAAAATCTTGTTAGCAAAATGGATTGAATTGATATACAATAACAATAAATTAGGAATTCTTTTTGATCTCAATGATATATTTACAAATCTTGTCTACGAACGCATCAAAAAGGTGAATAGAGATAAAAAAGTCTCATATTCTAAAAGAGGGATATCCATAATCGGACTAAATGGCGACGAAACATCAACTTTTGTCATTCCTTGCTTCTCTTCGTTTGACACGACCAATATGAGCATTGTCTCACAAGCGAGTTTAGCAAAAGAGGAACTTCAAGACGGCATACACAATCAAGTCTATTTTGTTTACCCAAAAAGTAGCAGTTTTAAAAAACATATAGAACTAAGACTGCCAGAACTATCCCTAAAAGAAGATGAGTATAAGGTCAAAATCATACCCTACTCGTTTACATTCTGTATCAAAAATATAAAAGGAAAAGAAAAATGCAAATAACAATCATATATGGTAGCACTGGAGGCTCAACCGAAGAAGTAGCACAAAGAATAGCAGAACAACTCTCTTGCGAAACAACTCTAGTAGATGTAGCAAATGCTTCAAAAGAGGATTTTGAAAATAGCTCAAACATAATACTTGGCACTTCTACATGGGGTGATGGAGACCTTCAAGACGACTGGGAAGATTTCTTTGAAGAGCTTGACGATATAGATTTTACAGGCAAAAAAGTCGCATTTTATGGCTTAGGCGACCAAGACTCTTACTATGATACTTTCTTAAATGGCATGGGTACACTATACGCTAAAGTAAAAGAAAAAGGAGCCATAATAGTTGGCGATGGAGTCAGCACTGATGGCTATGATTTTGGAGAATCTACAGCTGAAGTTAATGGTACTTTTGTTGGGCTTGGGATCGATGAAGACAATCAAAGCGAACTAAGCGAAGAGAGGATAGCAAGTTGGACAAAGGATTTAGAAGATAAATTTAATTAAGTAACGATTGATAATTTTTCTTTTTTTCGCTAAAATACAAAGCTTATAAAATTATAGAAAAGAGAGTTACAAATTGGATTTAGATTACTACGAGATATTAGAGATAACAAGAGATGCTGATAGTAGCGAGATTAAAAAAGCTTACAGAAAACAAGCTTTAAAGTTTCACCCAGACAGGAACGAGGGCGATAAAAGTGCCGAAGAGAGATTTAAGCTTGTCAATGAAGCTTATCAAGTTCTAAGTGACCCTAGTAAAAAATCTACTTACGACAGATACGGAAAAGCAGGACTAGACTCACAAGGATTTAGTCCTTTTTCTGATATGGGCGATATAACTTCTATCTTTGAGTCAGTATTTGGCGGTGGATTTAGTAGTGGTGGTGGCAGGCAAAGAAGACAAAGAAATTACCCACTAGATGCTGAAGTAGAGATAGATATAGCCTTCAATGAAGCGATTTTTGGATGCAACAAAGAAGTAAAATATAGCTTTAAAAAGCCTTGCGGGGATTGTTCTGGTTCAGGTAGTAGTGATGGCAAAAAATCTACATGTAACGAGTGTGGAGGAAAAGGTCAAGTCTTCTTCAGGCAAGGCTTTATGACCTACTCTCAAACTTGTCCAAGTTGTCAAGGCAAAGGCTCAAGTATAAAAAATCCTTGTTCATCATGCGATGCAAAAGGCTACAGCCAAGAGAGTGATAAAGTCACTATAGATATACCAGAAGGCATAAACGATGCAAACCGAATCAGAGTAGCAGGACGAGGCAACATAGACGAAACAGGCGAGCGAGGCGACCTATATATCCAAACAAATGTAGGCGAAGATGAGCATTTTATGAGGCATAACGATGACATCTATATAGAAGTTCCAGTCTTTTTTACTCAAGTTGCACTTGGCGATGATATAGTCTTGCCAACACTCAGAGGCGAAACAACGCTAAAGCTTCCCATGGGAGCAAAAGACAAGCAACAATTTGTTTTTAAAAACGAAGGCGTCAAAAATGTACACACAGGCGAGCTTGGCAACATGGTAGCCCAAATCAAAGTCAAATACCCTAAAAAACTATCAAGTAAACAAAGGGAAATGCTAAACAAGCTACAAGAGGAATTTGGCATAGAGAGTACACCGCATGTGAGTAGCTTTGAAGGTGTAGTGGATAAGATAAAAGGCTGGTTCAAATAGAGTATTTTTTCTTCTATGAAAATCAAAAGATTAGCTACACAATAGTAACAAACAAAAAACTAAAAAACTTATACATTACGATATGTCCCCCTTTAGGAGTGCTTGTAAAAAATCCAAACTATTCTCTTGGATATGTTAAAAGTATCGTAGAAAAAAAAGCAAGCTGGATATCTAAAAAACTCTTACATGTAGAGGCTAAAAAATCTATATCTGATATATATACAAAAGAAAACAGAGTGCTTTTGTATGGCAAAAAAGAGTCCCTACATGTAGAGGGCAAGCTCGCAGACTTTTACAAGCAAAAAAGTAGAGAGATAGTTCCAAGTCTAGTAGAAAAATGGGCTTTAAAGATGAGCTTGCGTCCTAGCAAAATCACATTTAGAAAAACAAAAAGAAGATGGGGAAGTTGTAGTGCAAAAAATGAGCTGAGCTTTACAAGTTCCCTTGTGCAACTACCACTGCAATGCATAGAGTACATCATAGTCCACGAACTCTCGCACATAAAACATAAGCACCATAAAAAATCTTTTTGGCTACTTGTAGAGAGATTTATGCCAAATTATAAAGAATATGATAAGCTTGTAAAAGAGTATTCGCCTCAAATCGATGAAGCTTGTAGTCCAATCTGAGCGATTTTTCTACAGAATTCATGCTTTATTTGACAAATGCACTAAAACACACTTTTTTTTGTTACAATTAGAAAAAGGAATTAAAATGCTTGAAGAATTCAAAGAAGAGACTAAAACAAAGAAGCTTTCAGAAAAAATAGATGATTTATTGACTAGGTTTGAGATCATGAGGAGTGAAAACGAAAAGCTAAGACAAGAGATAGTTACTCTAAAAGCCCAAAGCGAATCAAAAAACATACAAATATCTAAGCTCGAAGAAGATTTGATGAGCAAAGATATAGAGTTTGATGATATTTTTTCTAAGATTGAGGAAGTTCTTAGAAGATGAGCAAACTGACTATCTCCATAGGCTCAAAAGATTTTGATATCACACTTGAGCCAGAGTTTTCAAAGTACTTTGAAGAAGAATTCCAAGATACCTTTGGACAAAAAACTACCATAGAGACAAAAGAGCTTTTATACGCTTATGCACAGAAGTGCTATGATGAGTTTGAGAAAAAAAAAGAAGAAAAAAAACTATCAGATAGGATTGATGAGGTTCTAGAAGAGGATTGATCTAAAATAAAACAACCTACTACTACCCT
>CAYOWG010000003.1:0-31591 GCA_964407605.1 uncultured Sulfurospirillum sp.
TTACCAATAGTTCTTCCATTAAAAGTCCTCATAAAATTTAGATATAATTATACATGATTAATTATGAAGAAGCACTAAATATACTAAGTACAAAACTAAAATCAGTTTCAAAAACAAAAAAACTAGCACTTTTGGATTCGGTAAAGCATATCTGTGCCGAGGACATATATGCTACAACTTCTCTGCCAACTCACCCAATCTCCCTAAAAGACGGTTTTGCGTTTTTAGAAGACGAAAGATACGAGGTAGCCACTGGCGACATACTCAAAAAAGGTACTATTGGAGTTGTTCCTTATGAGGAGGGCTCGATAAAACCCTCTTACATGTACAACATCAAAGAGACTGGCGAGGATATCAAAAAAGGGGAGCTTCTCATCTCTAAGGGTGAGCTGATCACAGCTTATGGTATCACGGCACTTGCATCTCAGGGCATAAAAACTCTCAAAGTCTATATAAAACCAAAAGTAAGCATACTTAGTATCGGAGACAATCTCTGTCCAGTCCAAAAAAAGATAAAAAAGGGAGAAGTATATAACTCAAATGCGCTCTCTCTTGGAGCAAGGATACTTGAAGTGGGAGCAAAAATAGCAAAAGTTTGGCAAGTCAAAAATGACAAACAAGCTATCAAAGAGCATCTAAAAGAGTTGGGTAAATATAGTGATTTTATCATCACAACTGGTTCTATGAGCAGATATGATGCTATGAGTAAACTTATATATGAAGATGATTTTACGCTTCTCTTCCACAGAGTCAAAATCGCCCCTGCTAGTCCAACTGCTTTTACTGTTTTTGAAAACACACCTGCTCTTCATCTTACAGGTCTTCCTCTCTCATCTCTTCTTGGGTTTGAGCTTCTTGGAGTTCCTGCAATCATAACTATCAAAAACATCTCATCAAAAGAGAGAAAAAGCTTACATGTAAAGAACAAAAAAGAGTTTACATGTAGAGATGATTGCACAAGTGCCGTGCCTGGTTTTTTTGATGGAAAGAGCTTTAAGAGCACAGCATCTTTTGGAGCTGGCATGCTAAATGTACTAGCAAAATGCAACGGTTACGCTCTAGTAGAAAACAAGACTACCATAGAAGAAGGGGAGATAGTAGAGTTTTTTAGTTTCTAGCCGCCCGTCTCATAAAAAGCTCTGCTTGAAGTTTCGTTGTTTTCGTCATTGCTCCAGTTGTTTTTCTCTGGTTTATTTTTTAACACCTCTTGTAAAATCTTTTCGGCTGCTTCAACATCGCCAACATGAACAGCTTTTTTGATACTCATCGCCTCTTCAAAGTACAAACAAGGGATAAGTAAGCCCTCAGCAGTTAGGCGGATACGGTTGCAGTCCTCGCAAAAATCATGTTCGTGGGGGTTGATGATGCCAAATCTATATCCATCTTCAAGCTCAAAGAGTTTTGATGGGCTTGAAGCCTCTCTTGGGACTTCTGTAAACTTGTACTTGCTTGCTATCTTCGCTTTTACCTCTTCTTCGCTCATGCCTTTAAGCTGGTCTTTTGCGTGTTGGTTTTCCATATACTCTATAAATCTGATAGAGATGTCTCTCTCTTTGCAATACTCTAATACATCTATCATTTCATCACTGTTTATCCCTTTTAAAGGAACATTGTTTACCTTTACTCCTAGACCTACCTCTTGAGCTTTTGCTATGCCTTGTTTTACTTTTTTAAGCACATCTTTTCCAGCTATTTTTGCCGCTACATCATCTTTTAGCGTATCTAGTGAAACATTGATGCGTTTTAGTCCAGCATCTTTTAAGTCTTGGGCAACATCGCCTAAAAGGTATCCATTGGTCGTTAACGCTATATCTAATCCACTTTTATAATCATTTATCATCTTTATAAACTTATCTAGCCCTGTACGAAGAAGCGGCTCGCCGCCAGTGATACGAATCTTGTCTATACCCTCATCAATGCCCACTTTGATAAATAAAAAAAGCTCTTCAAAAGAGAGTAGATTCTCTTTTGGAACCCAAGAAAATGGCTTCTCTGGCATACAGTATTGGCACCTAAAGTTGCACCTCTCGGTAACTGAAACTCTTAGATAGTTTACTTTTCTTCCATGTCCGTCTATTAGCACTTTATATCCTTTTGTCAGATTATAGCGATATTAAAGCAAATATAAAATATTTTTTGCTAAAATAGTCACTTAAAGGAGATATCGTATGCAAAAACCTACCCCAAACAATCAAGAATCAATCTTACAACAAAATGACTTTTTAGTCTCAAAAACAGACACAAAAAGTATAATTACCTACGCAAATCCATCTTTTATCAAGATAACAGGATTTACAGAGCAAGAATTGCTAGGTAAACCACACAATCTTATACGGCACCCTGATATGCCTAAGATTATATTTAAACTTCTATGGGAAGAGATATCAAACAAAAGAGAGATTTTTGCTTATGTTAAAAACATGAGTAAGACTGGAGGCTTTTACTGGGTCTATGCTAATGTAACGGCTTCTCTTGATGAGCGTGAAAATATAGTGGGCTACTACTCTGTTAGAAGAAAACCCAACCCAAAAGCACTTGAGATTGTAGTGCCATTATATGAGAAACTACTCTCGCTAGAAAAGAGTGGTGGCATGGATGCTTCATACAGATATATAGTAGAACTTTTAAAAGAGAAAGGAGTCAGTTATGATGAACTATCAAACAATCTTCAAAGACTATAAACCACAAATCGCTCTTGGTGTTACACTTTTGGGTGTGAGTATATATCAGTTTATAAATGGCGATATAGCAACTGGCTCGGCTCTACTGCTTGGAGCGGTTGGTGGCTCTTTTTTTGGTAGTAGAAAAAACATAAGTGTAGATGCAGATACATTTGAAAAACTTTTAAAAGTAACTCAAGAAGCAAAAGATGGAAATCTTGAATCAAGAGTAGTAGATATAGATATCAACACTCCCATAGGAAAAGTGGCAAACAATATCAATGAGCTTATAGATCAAGTAGAGGCGTTTCAACGAGAAGCAAAAACAGCATTAAAAAAAGCTAGTGAGGGCAAGACATATAGAAATGTTTTTACTGGCGGATTTAAGGGTATTTTTAAAAGCAATGCGAACTATATCGCTAGTGGGGTAGCTGGAATCATAGAAGGGCAACTTGGCAAAGCAAAAGGAGTTCTTGCAAATAAGTTTGATGAACTTGGCAACGGGATAAGCGGGATAGAAGATGTACAGCGTGACCTAAAGAATGGAATAGAAGATATGAGTGATATAGCTTTATCATCAACAGCAACAGCAAAAAAATCCAATGAAAGCCTAGAAAGCGTAAACCAAGTTTCGCAAGAGCTGCAAGAGCTGCAAGAGCTCATAAGCAACTCAACTGAAGCCATCGACTCACTCACGCAAAGAGTCTCGGAGATATCTTCAGTCGTCGCTCTTATAAAAGATATCGCAGACCAAACAAATCTTCTTGCTCTAAATGCAGCTATCGAAGCAGCAAGAGCTGGTGAGCATGGTAGAGGGTTTGCCGTAGTCGCAGAAGAGGTAAAAAAACTAGCTGAGAGAACAGGAAAAGCAACGCAAGAGATAAGCATAACCATCCAAACTCTACAACAAGAGACAACTAGTATCCAGTCCAACTCTGAACGCATAGACAATATAGCTAACGCTTCAGGGGAGAGCATGAAAGAGTTTCAATCTCTCTTGGGCAAGTTCAGTATAGATGCAAATTCAACAGCAGATATATCTCACAAGCTAGAGAAGAGTATCTTCCTAGCTTTAGTTAAAATAGACCATATTATATACAAAACAAAATCTTACTCAACAATACTAAACGAGAGAGTTGATGATAATTTTGCAGGTTCTAAAGAGTGTAGGCTAGGAAAGTGGTATGATTCTGAAGATGCTAAAAATAGATTTGGTAGTCAAAAAGCATACTCTCTTATAGATGCTCCACATCAAGTAGTTCATCAAGCAGTTCATGACAATATCAATATCATCATAGATGGTGGTGGACTTCAGACTCATGAAGTTGAGCCGATTGTAGAAAACTTCAAAGTGATGGAAAAAGCAAGTAATGAACTTTTTCGACTTTTAGATGAGTTAAATCAAAAAAGTTAGTTGTGATAGACCTCTTTTTTTAAAGAGGTCTATTTTAGATTTGCAAGCTTTAAAACCAAATCAACCTCGCCGATACCTATTCTCAAATCCTTTGCTATCATAGCTTCACTTTTGCCTTGTCTAAATTGAGCTATGATAAGTTTTTCGTTTGAGACTGTTGTGCTTTTTGGATTGTAGTTTAGCTCAACTCTTTGCTCTTCTATCTTGTCTATTCGCTCTACTTGTTCGTCTTGAAAACTCTGCATTACGCTTTCTATCTCTCGCATGGATTGTATGAGTGGATATACATTTTGTTGCACCTGCTCTTTTACTCTTCCATCAAGCATCTCGTCTATCTTATCCATAAACTTGTCTCTGTTTTTGGCAAGTTGGAGTATCTCTTTTCTTAGGGTGTGATTTTGCTGAGACAGATTGTCTATGCTCTGTTCATGCCTTGAGAGTTTTTTGTTTGTCTCACTCTCTTTTATGCTCATCATTATAAGCATAATAACCACTAAAGCAATAACGCCAATCAGACTCATAATCTCTATACTAATATCCATCTTTTTTTGCCCTCATTTCTCTTATCAAAACTCTCTCTCTAGCTACTACATAAGCATTCCAATCTTTCTCATCTCTCTCGTGAAGTAGTACTATCTTCGCTTCACTTTGACTAATCGCACTGAAGTATAACGGCACTTTTCTCTTTGGAAAAAATGGCATCTCTATACGCCCATAATACCTAAGACCAACTTCAAATAAGTCGTCTTTAAGTTTGATATGTTCATAATTGACAGCTTCTATATCGCCTCTATGAGCAAGAGCTAAAAAAGTCTGTTTTTCGCCTCTCATAAAAGCATTCATCTCATCAATCTTTCTATGAAGTTCTACAATCAAGGTAAGCAAAACTTGGTCACTATCTTCTGTGTTGCCTCTTGCTTTTGCTAATCTTAACCACTCTCCTATGCTATCATCATCTGTTGAGCTTAGTGAGTCATACTCTCGCTTAAACTCCTTTGAGTCATTGTCGATACTGAAATCTATCTCAAGTGGTGCACTTATATAACGCATATCAAAGCCTATCTAAAAAAATCATAATAAAAAGCATTATACCCAAGTATCCGTTGAGCGTGAAAAATGCTCGGTCTATTTTGCTAAAATCCTTGATAACTATCCTGTGTTCTACAATGAGGATAAGCCCACT
Source organism: uncultured Sulfurospirillum sp. (assembly GCA_964407605.1). Taxonomy (GTDB): domain Bacteria; phylum Campylobacterota; class Campylobacteria; order Campylobacterales; family Sulfurospirillaceae; genus Sulfurospirillum_A. Next base: position 5,258 of record CAYOWG010000003.1, read on the forward strand.
TATAAAAACCCCAAGATAAGCCCAAACTCCAAGCTCGGCAGAAACAACAAAAAGCAACCAAAATAAGACTGCAAGAGCATGAAAAAGTCGAGAGATGAAAAAAGTAGCCTCTTTCCCGTAGATAGATGGTATAGAAAAAAGACCTTTTTCTTTGTCATATTCCATATCTTGAAGCGAGTAGAGCAGGTCAAACCCAGCTACCCAAAACATAACCCCAAGAGCCAACAAAATCGACCAAAGAGTGATGCTCTCACTCACAGCAACCACTCCAGCAATAGGAGCAAGCCCTAAAGAAACCCCAAGAACTAGGTGTGCATAAGATGAAAATCGTTTAAATATAGAGTAGCCAGCTAGTATAGCGAGTATCGGAAAACTGAGCCAAAAAGCAAGAGAGTTTATCATATATGCTACGACTATAAATATAAGTGCGTTTAGTGCTATAAAAAACTTTAGATTTTTCTCTCCTACTCTTCCATCTACGCTAGGACGGTTTGCTGTTCGAGGGTTGTGTTTATCGATATCACGGTCTGCATATCTGTTGAAGCTCATAGCAAAGTTTCTTGCACTAATAGCAGCAAGAAGTCCTAAAACTAAAAGCCAGAAGCCAAACCATATAGTTTCGTTTATCTGTTTTGAAGAGACTATCATGGCGATAAATATAAATGGCAATGAAAATATAGAGTGCTTAAACATGATAAGCTCATTGATATCTTTTAGTGCTTTAAAAAACTGCTTCAATCTCTATCCTTGTTGGTAATTTTTTGTTTATTCTACTATAATTAGGCTAAAGGAATAATATGCAAAATGAAAAACATAACGAACTGCCAACAAATCACGTTGACCCACTAATCAGTCTTTTAAATAGACTAGTCAAATTTGCCGTAAAAGTCTTAGCTATATTGATGGTAGCTGTTATCTTTTGGGGTGTTATTGATGTTGTATATGTGATGTACAAGCATATAATCGCACCACCATTTATGCTTCTTGGGATTGATGATATCTTTAAAACTTTTGCTGCATTTTTGGCTGTTTTGGTAGCTATAGAGATATATCAAAACATAATTCTTTATCTAAGAACCGACATCATACCTATAAAGCTTGTTATCGCAACTGCTCTTATGGCGATATCAAGAAAAGTTATAATTATAGACTTTAGCATACTAACACCAATGGATGTTATAGCGATTAGTGCTGCTGTTCTTGCTCTTGGTATTACCTATTATCTGCTTGGGCTGAACCATAAAGAGGATATTATGCATATGCATAGTGGCGAAAAAAGGTAGAGTATCTTGAGAGAGATTGCTCTTCTTGGAGCTACTGCTTCTGGTAAAACCGCACTAAGTATAAAGCTAGCCAAAGAGCTAAATGCTAACATACTCTCGCTTGACAGCCTAAGTGTGTATAAAGAGATAGATATAAGCTCAGCAAAGCCTACATATAAAGAGAGAGAGGGTATCAAGCACTACGGTATAGATGTATTATGTGTAGATGAAGAGTTCAATGTAACTATCTTTTTTGAGTTATATAAAGAGGCAAAAAAACAGAGCCTTATGGAGGGTAAAAACCTCATCATAGTTGGTGGCACTGGGTTTTATCTAAAGTCTATGATTGATGGTATTAGTCACAAGCCAATTATCAGTTTTGAGACGAAACAAAAAGTACAAAAAAGCCTCTCTTTAGGGTATGAGTTGATGTGTGAGTTTGATGAAGTATATGCAAAGTCGATCAGTAAGAACGATAGCTACCGTATAGAGAAGTGGCTTGAGATATTCGTTCAAACAGGTCTAGTTCCAAGTCAGTTTTTTGAGCAAAATCAGCGAAATCCACTTATAAAAGATATAGAGCTTTATGAGATACGAATAGATAAAGAAACCCTAAGAGAGAGAATCTCAAAAAGAACACAGAAGATGATAGATATAGGGCTTATCGACGAAGTTTTTGCTCTTGAAAAAAAATATACAAGAGCAGCAAACCCTATGAGGTCTATAGGGATAAACGAAACACTGAGCTTTCTTGATGGAGATTTGAGTAAATATGAGCTACTAGAGAAAATCATAACCAATACAATGAGGCTAGCAAAAAGACAAAAAACATTTAATGCTTCTCAGTTTAAAGTACACTTCACAGGAAGCCATAGCGAGATCTACTCTAAAATCACCACTATCTCATCTGCTCTTTTTTAAAATTTTCTATCCAGTAATTATTAAAACTTTTATTGAGATTTACAAAGTAATCAATCGGTTCAAACTTCTGAATTGTTCCTATAAACAGAACAGCAACTATGACAAGTGCTATGCTCATCTCCTTTGTAAAAACCACCATCTTTTTTGATTTGTTTTTCAAGTACTGCTTTATCGCTTTTATATTTATCCATATATGAAGCATACCAGCACACATAAAAAGTGTTGCAAAAACTATATGAAGAGCCTGCCACTGCTTTGCTCCTAGTCCTAAAAACTTCCAATCAATCATCATTGAGAGTCTTCCAAAAGGAGATACAAACTCCGCAATTCCACTAACAATCACTAACAATCATAATCAAAAACGAGAAAATCAATAAAAATGAAGTAACTTTTCTTAACATTATATTATACTTTAATGGTCAAGCTGATAGGACAATGATCACTGCCTAAAACCTCATCGAGTATATCTGCTTTGATAATGCTATCTTTCAAATCGCTCGAAACATAAAAGTAATCAATCCTCCAACCCACATTGTTAGCTCTTGCATTGGCTCTATATGACCACCAGCTATATCTATCTTTAGCATCTGCGTGTATATACCTAAAAGTGTCTATATAGCCCAGAGACAAGAGCTTATCTATCCACTCTCTCTCCATCTTTAAGAAACCAGAAGTCTTTTCATTGGCTTTTGGACGAGCCAAATCTATCTCCTTGTGGGCAGTATTGACATCCCCGCAAACTACTATAGACTTGCCATCTTTTTTTAAAGCCTCTATATGCTCTAAAAACCTATCATAAAAAGCCATCTTGTACTCTAGTCTCTCTTCGCTTCTTTGTCCGTTTGGAAAATAGACATTGAAAAAAGCTATATTTTCAAAATGATACTCATTTATGCGTCCCTCATCCAAAATATCTACATTTTTAGCAACAGCTACATGTAAAGGCTTTATATCACTAAAAAGAGCAACACCAGATTGTCCTTTTTTAGATGATGAGTTTACATGTAGCTCTTTAAAATCTCTTGCAAACACAGTTAAGGGGATTTGTTCAGGCTCAGCCTTGATCTCTTGAAGTGCTAAAAAATCAACCTCTTGTTCATCTATCCATCTCAAAGCCTCTTTTTTATCAATAGCTCTTATGCCATTAACATTCCAAGATATAAAAGTTATATCTCTCATAATAACTTCAAGTTCTGTTCACAAATATCTCTCCAAGAACTCTCCACTTCTAACTCTTTACACTTCGTAAAATACTCTTTGGCATCTTCATTTTTCTCTAGTTTCATACTAAGCTCTCCTGCATTATAATAAGCTCTTGTTCTTTGTTTTAGGGTTATATCTTTATCTAGCAACACTCTTGTAGCGACCAAGGCTTCTTGATGTTTATTGAGTCTTTGCAAAGCTCCAATGAGGCTAAACTCTACCTCTGGCGTATAGGAGTTACTCTTGTGTCTCTTTTGTAGAGCTATTATCTTGTTTGCGTACTCTTTTAAAAGCAAATCATTTCTATCGTCCTTGGCTCGCTGTACTATCTTGATAAAAATATCAATATTTTTTAAATTATTTGGACTATTTTTCTCTATCTGTTTTGCTATCTCTATGGCTTTTTCAAATCTATCTAGCTTTAGTAAAGAGAAAAATATCATTCCAAGAGTTTCATCTCTTGGCTTAGTTTTTAGACTCTTTGTGATTTTAGCAACATCAACACCAACTTCAACTACGCTCTCATATCTATTTAGTCTATACAAACTCAGAAGATAGTTTTGCAACCACTTACTTCTGCTCTTCAAGCTACCATCTCTTATATGCAACTCACTAAGCTCTTTGGCTTTTGTATATCTTGCCGTTCTTATGAGACATTCAAAAACCTTCTCTTTATTAAAAGCTCCTATATCTAAATCATATCTCTCTATATAAGCGATCACTTGAGGGCATCTGTCTTCTTTTAAATATAGCTTCACAAGAGCTGTTGAAGCAGTCACTATATACTCACTTGTTGTATTGCTTTCACTTATGTACTCTAGTGGTGCTTGCATCTTTAATACATCTTTGTATCTATGCTGAGAGAGCAAAAGCTTTGCTTTTTCCTCCAAAGCTCTATCTCTAATTTTATTATCATACTTGTCGATTAGCTTATTATAGTGTGCTTCTAGCTTTGTTGCATTAGTCTCATTTAGTTCAAAAAATAGCTCATCAAAACCAGCTTGCACCTCATCTTTGTAGCTACCAAACTTATACTCTTCTAGGTATTGTTGCAATCTACTATACGCCTTTTGAGTATTGTTTGCTTTTACATGCCAAAGCCCACTATCTCTTAGTATAATTTCTCTAATTTCGTCTCTTTTGTTGATTCCGTCCAAAAGAACATCAGATATTTGTGCGGCTATATTATGTAATCCATTTGTCGATAGTTTGTCTGCTAGCTTGTGTGAAGCCTCTACATCTTTTAGAAGATATTCGTGATTTGCCTCTAAAATCTTAAGAAGATAAACCCTTGCTTTTTGAGTATCTCCCTTGCTTATCTCTTTGTCTATTAGTCGCATAGCAGCTTCTGTGGCTACATCCAAGTCTTGAGCAGAATACAAAACATCTCTATATAACTTTATAGCCTTATCTTTTTGTCTTGTATTGTAAAGAGAATCTGCAAATAGCAAAATAGCCTTTTTTGTATATAGGCTATCTTCGTGTTCGCTTACGAGTATGTCCATAAAATAGTTTGCATCTGCTCTAAGACCCATCTTTAGATAAGCCTTTGTTATAAGCATTAAAACCTCAGGAATATGGCTATCAGAAGGAAATGACTTTATCCAAGCTTTACCCTCATGAACTATATCACTTCTGTCAAATTCTCTTGCTATTTCTTGGATATTTGCATCTATACCTTTATCTATCGCCCTAAGTCTATAGAGCATAAACTCACTCTCAAATACAGTTTGGGGATATTTTTTTAGAGCATCAGCACTATCTTCTACAACATCAAAATACCTTCCACTAGCATAACTTTTTTTTAGCCTAATAAAAAGCTCTATATCTTTGCTTTGTACATAAGATATTGGGGCTCCATTGAGGTCAAGTGCCCCGATATATGGCTTCAGTTTTTTTGGATACATAATAGGAAAATTAATCCCATCATTTGATTTTTTTAAAGGAAATGGAGACTCACTATAAAGAAGTATGCTCCAGTGTTTAACACTATCTTCCTTGACTTTGCTGCTCACCTCTAGGTTTTCAAAAAGTGAGTTATTTACTATCATAAGTTTTGATTTTACTTTTGGCTCAATTCTTATATAAAACTCTTTTTCTTTTTCTAGAAAATCTATATCAACTAGAGCCATCTTCTTAGGCTCAATCGCTTTTCTTATCACCTTATCAAACCTACAAAGGTAGATTACTCTGTCCAAGCTTTGAGGAACTATCCTACAATCAATCGGCTCACTATCTTCTATATGCAAAACTGAGTAAGGCAGACCATGGACTTTTGCACTATTGAGAACTATACTTAGTGAAAAAAGTTGTGTTGTAAAAAGAATTAAAAGTAGTAGTTTGATTTTCATACGCTATTATAGCAAAAAGAGGCGAGCGTTGCTACCTCTTTTAGTTTGGATTTAATTGCCCTAAAATCCACTCATAGACACATAGACCAAAATCATCTCCAAAAGTGGTTTAACTGCAAAGACTGAAAGCACAGAAACAGCAACAGAAAAAGCTAAAACAACTTTCAGGACTGTTGTTGAGTTAGAGCTGTATATAGTAGTATCCGTACTTGTTGGCTCTTTTAAAAACATATAGACTATAAGTTTCATATAGTAATAGACTGCGATTGCACTATTGAGTGCCATGATAACTGCTAGGATAATATAACCATTGTTTATCGCTACGCTCATGATATAAAGTTTTCCCCAAAAGACTGAAAGAGGAGGCATACCAGCAAGAGCGAACATAAAGATACCCATCAATACTGCATTGGCTGGCATAACTTTTATCATGCCAGAGAACTTTGAAAATGGGTGTTGGTATCTGCTATCCCATAGGTTTTGTCTGTGTCTTGTTACCCAAAGCATAGTAAACGCTCCAAGATTTGCAAACATAAACAGAACCCAATATAGAAAAATTCCCGCATTGGCTTCGGTTGTACCTATAAGTACGGCTGCCATCACAAAACCTGCATGAGCTATGGAGCTAAAAGCTAACATCCGTTTTACATCTTCTTGGACAAGTGCTACTATATTTCCTAGGGTCATTGTCAAAACAACCATCACATAAAGAACGCTCTCTAGCCAGATTACTCCTGAGTCTAAAAGCATCTCAAAAATCCTAATCGCAACTACAAAACCTGCTATCTTTGGGACGATAGACATATAGCCAGCAAGTGGGGCAGAGCTTCCCTCATAGACATCAGGCGTCCAAGTGTGAAAAGGTACCATCGAAAGTTTGAAGCCTAAAGCTCCAAGCATAAAAACTGTTCCTGCTAACACTGCAACAAGTGGCTCAAAACCTCTATCTTGAAGAGTCTGGGCTATCTGATGAATCTCTAAGCTTCCAGTAAGAGCATAAAATATCAAAGCACCCATCACATAAAAAGCAGCTGCAAGTGCACCCATAGTAAAGTACTTCACAGCAGCTTCGATAGCTTTGTTTCTGTTGTGCATCGCTATCATGGTATAGAGTGCTAGTGAAGCTGTTTCAAGTCCTAAAAAAATCAAAATCAGATTATCGCTTGAGACCATAAACTGAAATCCAGCAATCATAAACAAGAAAAGTGCATAAAACTCTGCCATCGCAAACTCTTGAAAACGGCGTTTACTAAGTGAGAGCAACATAAACAGAGCTGAAGTAAGCAAAATGATGATTTGAGTAAGAACAGCAATGCCATCAACTAGCATCAAGTCAAAAAAGCCCCTATTCTCTCCGCTAAATCCTACAACTGCCCCAAGCGAAAAGAGTATAAAAAAGATTGTTATGACTGCAAAGAAACTTCTTGAAAGATTTTTTGCAAACAAGTCTATACAGATGATGCTCAAAGCTCCAAAAACCGTTATAACCATCGGTAGGATTGAGGTCATATTTAGAGACGCGAGGTCTATGCTAATTGGCTCTAACATCACTTGGCTCCTTCGATTGTATTGACTCTGATGAGAAAATCTTTTGTTTCTTGATTGACTGCTTTCTTTTCCATAAGTACAATCATGGCTTTAACACTGTTGTCAATCGGCTCCAAGATAGGCTTAGGGTAGATACCTAAAATCACAACCAAAGCCACCAATGGCATAAGAGCAGTAAGTTCTCTTTTGTTTAAATCTTCTAAGTTTCTGTTTTTCTCGTTCGTTATCTCGCCAAAAAACGACCTCTTATATAGAGTTAGCATATAGACGGCTCCCAAGATGATTCCAGATCCTGCTAAAAGTGTCATAACCCAGTTTACTCTAAAAAAGCCCATCAAAGAGAGAAACTCTCCAACAAAACCGATAGTAAGAGGAAGACCAACTGAAGCCATAAGCATAATCCCATAAATCGTGGCAAATGTAGGCATGCTTATCGCAAGCCCTCCAAATTCGCTCATATTTTTAGTGTGTCGCCTATCATAGATAACACCAACAAGCATAAACAAAGCACCACTAACAATGCCGTGACTTATCATAAGAAATATCGAGCCAGTGATACCCTCAGCATTGAGTGCAAATGTTCCAAGTATGATAATTCCCATGTGTGAGATGGAGCTATAAGCGATGACTTGCTTCATATCCTCTTGGACATAAGCAATCATCGCAGCATAAATCACCATGATGATTGCAACTATGGCGATAGGGATTACAAAATAGACAGTTGCATCAGAAAAGAGCGGAAGCAAAAACCTAACCATGCCATAAGTTCCCATCTTTAGAAGAACGGCTGCTAGTATGACTGAGCCAATGGTTGGAGCTTGACCGTGAGCGTAAGGAAGCCAAGTATGAAATGGTAACATAGGAGCTTTTACTGCAAAAGCTAAGAAAAATGCTCCAAATAACCAAAGTTGAGTGTTGAACGGAAGTTTTAAAAGTTGCCAGTCTGAGATAGAAAAACTCCAAACTCCTGTTACAGCATGATAGATATAGCCCATATAGAGTATGCCAACAAGCATCAAGACCGAGCCAGCAAAAGTATATAGGAAAAACTTGATGGCTGCGTAGATTCTTCTATCACTTCCCCAAGCACCGATGATGTAAAGCATCGGTATGAGTGAAAACTCCCAAAAAACATAAAACAAAATCACATCAAGACTTAAAAAGACACCAACCATAGTTGTCTCAAGAAACAAAACTGCAATTATCAGATTTTTGGCATCTTCTTTGATACTAAGCCCTATAAGAGCTATCATAGTCATAAAAACACTAAGAAGAACTAAAAATAGTGATATCCCATCAACCCCAACATGATAACTCATACCAAACTGAGATATGATACTCACATGCTCTACAAACTGAAAACCACTTATGCTACTATCAAAGGCTATCCAAAGAGCGACAACTAGCATAAGCTCTAAAAAAGTTACTGTTATGCCGTATGCTCTCATGCTATTTTTATCTATAAAAAATCCAAATACTCCTGCTACTAACGGGAAAAATATGATTAGTGATAAGATATAATCCATTCTCTACTCCTATACCATCGGTCTATAAAATACTGCAAGTGCAAGCAAAACTACTATGCCCGCAACCATCCATCTTAACATCGATGAGAGATTACCACTTTGCATTTTTCTCGCTTTCTTGCCACCACCATATATGGTTTTTGCTATCAAATCTACTGTGTCATCAACTATTTTTGTATCTATCTGCAACCACGCAAACCTTGAGAGTGCCGCAAATGGCTTCAAAAGAGCCACTTCATATAGTTTTGGGATATAGTACTGGTTGATGAGTAGCTTATAAATCCACCACTTCTCAATCTTCTCGCTAAATCCTCCTCTTTTGTACATGTAGATTGCAAAAAAGATACCGCTAAGAGCGATTGCAGAAGTAGCGAAGATGAGCAAAAGAACTACACTATGGTCGATAGTAAACTCATAATCAATCAAAAGTTGAGTCGTAAAACTATGAAATGACTTCTGAAAAAATCCAGCTACTAAAGCCAAAAGAGCTAAAGGCATGAGTGCATAAATCATAAATGGCTTAGCTTCATGAGGATGAATTCCATGTTTTTCGTGGACTTTCTCTCCAAAGAAAACAAGCATCACTAAACGAAAACTATAAAAAGCAGTCAAGCCCGCTCCTATGAAAAGTGCAAACCACAAGAAGTATGAGCCATCATTGAAAGCGACCTCTAAAATCTTATCTTTTGAGAAAAATCCAGCTAGAGGATATATGCCTGCAAGTGCCACTGAAGCTATACTCATCAGTATGGCTGTTGCTCTTAAGGCTTTATGTAGTCCGCCCATCTTTTTTATATCAAGCTCGTTATTCATAGCATGCATTACATTTCCAGCCCCTAAAAACAGAAGTGATTTGAAAAATGCATGAGTCATCAAGTGAAAAAGTGCAATCCAATAAGCCCCAAGTCCAGCTGCAACAAACATATAGCCAAGTTGAGAAAGAGTTGAGTAAGCGATGATTCTTTTTAGGTCTCTATTGACCAGAGCCATTGAAGCCGCAAAAATCGCAACAAATGCCCCAAGATATGCTATAAACATTCCAACATCAGGTATGAGTATATAAATCTCGCCAGCTCGTACTATGAGATAAACTCCTGCTGTTACCATGGTTGCTGCGTGGATTAGAGCCGAGACTGGAGTTGGTCCTTCCATAGCGTCTGCTAGCCAAGTGTGTAGAGGAAACTGAGCTGACTTGCCCATAGCTCCAATAAACAAAAATATACCGATCCAAGTAACGGTACTTATGTCAACACTAGGCATACTTGCAAAAACTACATCATATTGGAGCGAACCGATGTTCCAATAGATAAGAAAAATCCCCATCAACATCCCAAGGTCTGCAATTCTGTTCATGATAAATGCTTCATTTGCCGCCCAAGAGGCACTATGTTTTTTGTACCAAAATCCGATAAGTAACCAAGAGCAAAGCCCAACACCTTCCCAGCCTATAAAAAGTCCGACAAAGTTATCGCTCATAACAAGTATCATCATTGAAAAAACAAAAGCAGAGAGGTAAGAGAAAAATCTATTAAAACCCTCATCATGCTCCATATATCCTATCGAGTATATATGAACTATGGTTGAGACTAAAGTAACTGTTACCATCATAATGACTGAGACCTGATCAACCACAAAGCCAAATGGAATAGATATATTGCCAGCACTTATCCAGTCCATCATCTCTACATGTACAACTCTGTCCATGTCAACATAAACTAAAAGTATCATAGAGCTTACAAATGATATAAATATCAAAGCAGAAGTAAATATGCCTGTAAAGATATACTTAGGGCGTTGAGCAAAAAGGGCTGCGACCAGCGAACCAACTAGCGGTGCGAAAAGTGCTATATATAGATATTTGTCCATGCACTTACCCTTTCATCGATTGTAGTGAATCAAGGTTGATTGAGCCAGTTCTTTTATAAAAAAGAAGCAATAAACCAAGGCCAATAGCTATCTCACTAGCTGCTACTGCTATTATAAACAGTGCAAATATCTGACCGCTTATGTCGTTATAATACATAGCAACAGCTACAAAGCCTATATTGGCTGCATTTAACATAATCTCTGTTGAGAAAAAAAGCATTAGAAGATTTTTTCTTCTCATAACGCCAACGAGTCCTATACAAAACAGTATCCCCGATAAAACTAGATAGTGAGTTAAGGTTATCATACTATCTCCCCTTCTATATCATCTGCATCTTCTTGGGTTAGATTCATATCCATCCTCTTGCTAACGAGCAATATTCCAGATATCATAGCAACCAAAAGCATCACTCCTATTAGCTCAAATGCAACAATATACTTTGTAAACAAAACCAATCCAAGCATTTGAGTATTGCCAACTCCCTCAACCATAGCAGGATAAATAGGCTCTATGTTTACTGAGTATATCGGAGCAACCATAAGTATAACTATCAAGACTGCTGAAGCGATAGATAAAGAGTAGAGTATTTTTTTATAGTGGATGTTTTCTTTGACATCTCTTGTTGTATCAAAAAACATCATACCAAAGGCATATAGAGCCATAACTGCGCCAGAGTAAACTACTATCTGAACGACTCCAATAAATTCTGCTCCTAAGAGAAAGAAAAAACCAGATATAAAAATCATCCCGCCCGCTAATGCACTCATGGCATAGAGGGCATTTTTAGTAAAAACAACAATCCCAAACATAGTAATCGTCAGAATCGAAAATGTATAAAATGCTATAACTTCAAACATAGTAACCTCAGTACGCTAATGGGGTTTTTTTGACAAGAGAGTCTGCATTGTCGCTTATCGCTCCAAACCCAGAAAACTCTTTTTGCTTGTTAGCCTTGAACTCGTCCAAAGGCGTCAACATATCTTCTTTCAGTCCGTAATGTGCTCTTTGCTCGCTTGCATTTTCATAATCTCCACTATGAACGATGGCGAGTTCTGGACAAACTTCAGCACAATAACCACAAAATATACATCTTCCAAAATTGATAGTATATTGAGATACCTCTTTTCTAGAGTTTTTATCTAGCTTCGTATCAATTCTGATGCAATTAGAGATACAAATCTTCTCACAAAGCCCACAACCTATACACCTCTCACTCCCACTCTCGTGAAGTCTATAAAGTTTATGAATTGCTCTATATCTTGGGAACATTTCCATTTTTTCTTGGGGATATGAGAGAGTATGGCTATTGCCTTTTGTAATCATCTCCCTAAAAACTATCCAAAGTCCTACAAAAAGCTCGCCCCTCAAAGCTCGCTTAACGCCCCTTTTGAAGAATTCCCAGTTATTTTGTGGTCTCTCTTCGTCATTGTAGAAGATATAATCACTAGAAACATCTCTTTTACTAAATTGTTCTAAACTCATATGCATCCCCCTAAAGAAGCACTATGCCAGTGATAAGGATATTGATGAGTGCCAAAGGCATCAATACTTTCCAACAAAGCCACATAAGCTGATCTGGTCTCACACGAGGCCAAGCCGCTCTAACCCATAAAAATAAAAATATAAAAGCAGATATCTTAAGCAGTATCATAACAGCTCCTGGGATTATCCAAAGAGGATTATAACCGCCTAAAAAGATGATACTCACTAAAAATGCTACTGTTATCATGTTTGCATACTCTCCTATAAAAAAGAGTCCCCATCTCATGCCAGAATAGTCAGTCGCATACCCAGAGATAATCTCCGCTTCGTACTCAAGCAAGTCAAAAGGCGTTCTATTGGTCTCAGCAAATCCAGCAGCAACAAACAACAAAAACGCTAGTGGCTGTGACCAAATAAGCCAAGAGCCAATACCTCCCATCTGGAAATCATTAATATCTATCAATGAGAGCGAACCTATCATCATAATAGGAGCCAAAAGAGCAAGTCCAGAGACTATCTCAAATGATAAAAGTGCTATAACTGTCCTCGCAGCTCCCAAAAGTGCCCACTTGTTTGAGCTACTCATACCTGCAAGAAGCGGGGCATACATACCAGTTGAAGCAACACCTAAAACAAACAAAACACCTACATTGATATCAGCTATGATAGGAGTTACAGTGTAACCAAAAACAGTGAACTCAGGAAAAAATGGAATCGCTGCCATCGCTGTAAAAGCAGCAACAGGAGCGATAACAGGAGCAAACTTAAATATAGGCTTTATTGCATTTTGAGGAACTATATCCTCTTTTGTAAAAAGCTTAATCCCATCTGCTGCTAGTTGTAAAACTCCATGAGGTCCTACATTCATAGGACCCAAACGGCGTTGCATAAAAGCCAAAACTTTTCTCTCAATAAATGTAGCAAAAGCAGCCATACCAGCCACAACAGATACCACTACAACGGCTTTTATAACCGTTTCAATTATAATTGCCCACTCCATTATTTTACACCTTTTATGCTAGCACTAGCAAATCTATATCCATTTGGAAAAAACTGCTTTGTGTCTAGTTTTGTATCAAATGTAGGCAGATATGGGATATCTCCACTTATCTTCATATCCACCTCTACTCTAAGTATAAGCTTAGCTCCTTCACTACCCTCAACCACAACCATATCTCCGCTTTTAAGCTCTCTTTTTTCTAAAAACTCGCTTGAAGCATACAAGGCACCTGTCTCGTTAAGCTGGTGAGTCTTGTTTGTAAAGGCGTTGAATTGATGAACTGGGTTTGCTAGATAGAGTGGATTTTGTATCTCTTTATACTCGCTTATCTCATCTACCTCATCTTTACATGTAAGGACTCTTGGACTTAAAAGATAGCCACGATTTTCTTCGCCACTTCTTGTGAACTCATTTGGCAGGTCATCAAACTCTATAGATTTAAAACCTTGCCTTAGAGGAAGTTTTTTTGTATAATCTATAGTAAACTCAGCTTCAAGCCCAAGCTCATTTGCTATATCATTTAGACAGTATCCTTTGTATGGCAGAGCTGCATTTGTTGGCACTACTCTTTTGTTCATATTAGTAAAAGTTCCCTCTTGTTGATTGAGTGCTGGCATATCTAAATCGCCTTTGCCTAAGGCACTTAGAGTTATGTCTGATTTTACGTTATAACCTAGGCTAAACTCGCCTTTTTTCTTATTCAAATCACAAATCATTGAAATACCCAAAGTATTTGTTTGACTTGGTATAATCATGACAGAAAAATCTGTGTATTTTTCTATAAGACCTAAAAGCTTTGCTAAGTTTTTACTTTTTGGATGATTGTATAAATCCTCTCCAGCGATAAGTGAAAAACTATCTTTTTTTATAAGCATCTTCTCTAACTTCTCGCTAAAATCCTCAGCCAATCCCAGCATCTCAAAAAGTGAGTTCGTATCTACTTCAATCTCTTTCGCTTCTTCGCCCTCGCCAACAGTTTGCTTACATATAGTATGAAAAGATTTGAGATATTCAGCAATTTTGACTGGTAGATTTTTACCAAAAAGGTCAAGCAAAAGATATAAAACAACCTCTTCAGCTCCAACTTTATGATTTACGCAAAGTATATTTTTAGAGTACCCATCGACTACTTTGTCGCCTATGGGGTGAAAGTAAAGCCCTGCTCCTTTGTTCATACTAAGTGCATTGTTAAACGCATATCCACTATTTGGGCTATCAGTTCTTAAAGCCGTTCCCACACTAACAACAAAGTTACTTTTTTGAACAGTTTTTAAATCCCCACTATATAAGTTTACTCCGCTTGTAGATGCAAAGTTCTCTAAAAATTTCTTGTACATGTAAGCATCATTATTGACTAACTTGTATCCATATTTATCTTTGAGTTTTTGTAGTATATATGCCTCTTCATTACTTATAAAGCTATCAAACTCTATCGTATCTACTTTTGTTTTCATAGCATCTATAACTTTTTTAAATACTTTTTCATCTTTATTTTCGACCACATTTTCAAAATCATATCCATATCTAATACCACCATGAATTGGAGCAAAACTATAATCGCTACTTATCCTAAAAATCTTATCATTTGCATTTATAACACTATCATGTCTTACATCATAATATATCAAAGAACAATCACTACTATGAGGATTTGAAGCAGGTATCTTTTTAAGCTCCCAAGCATTTGCTTTGTACTGAAAATCGCTACTCACCAATGCACCAACAGGGCAAACCGCAGAACACTCACCACATGCCGTACAGCTCAGCATATCTGTATCATCTGCTAGCGCTATGATAGACTTTTGAAGCTTATTCCACATCGCATAAGAGTCTTTTGGCATCTTATCTTTCCAGCCCTTGTCAAGCTCAGGACCTCCTCGCTTAACAGTTTTGAGTGCAGACTCTCCAATCATATCCTTACATACCGTTACGCATCTCTCACACATGATGCACAAAGATGGGTCATAGTGAATCTTGCCCCAATCAACAGCAGGACGAGGCATATCAGAGATAGAGTAGCTTTGATCATCAACTTCCATCTCTAAGGTATAGTTTTGTAGTTCACACTCCCCGCTTTGGTCACAAACACCACACTCCAAGGGATGATTAACATCATAAACTTCCATAATGGCTCGTCGCTCTTTTTCTATCTCTTCATTTTTTGTAATAACACTCATGCCATCTTTTGCTTTTGCATTACAGGAGTATGCTCGTTTTCCATTAACCTCTACTAAACACAGCCTACAAGCCAAAGTTGGCGAACAGTTTGAAAGATAACAAAGTGCTGGAATAAAAATATCGTTTGCTCTTGCTATATTTAGTAGAGTTTCTCCTTCTTTAGCTTCACACTCCCTACCGTCGATTATTACTGTTACACTACTCATACTACTTCTCTTTTTGTAATTTTTACTACTTTATATCTATATGAGTCTTCATTTGTATCACTTGCCATCAAAGCAATCGTACCTTTTAACTTTGCATCAAGCCTAAACTCTCTATTTTGATTTTCTATAACTATCTTTTGCCCATTTTTTACTTTGGCAGCACGAGCAAATTGAGCAGAACCTATAAGCAAGTCTCTGCCTTGATCTAGATTATGCTCAAATACAACAACTCCATCAAAACTCTTTAACTCTTCTATCTCTTCAATATGCAGAGTATCTTTTTTGAGCTCACTCAAGCATTTTATCTCGATATCACTATACTCTTTTATAAG
The DNA here is from genome assembly GCA_964407605.1 of uncultured Sulfurospirillum sp. Lineage (GTDB taxonomy): Bacteria > Campylobacterota > Campylobacteria > Campylobacterales > Sulfurospirillaceae > Sulfurospirillum_A. The sequence goes on from CAYOWG010000003.1 coordinate 21,134, forward strand.
ACTGATGAGCCTTGAGATATTTTTTACTCTTGGGTTTAAGAATATATCTTTTCCAAAGATGATGAGTGGATTTGAAGCATCTTGAATCATCAAGTGCAGCTCCTCGACTTCCTCTTCTCCTATATTTGTCTCAGCAGATATATAGCCCTCATCCAAGTTCTCAAAATAATCTTTTATATTTTGTGGCAAGTCAGTATCGCTTAAAATCTCTTTTGTCAAAATAGCCACTACTCCCTCCTCACTACCTGCCTCATATTGACAAAACAGTTCAACACTATCCATAAAACTTGTATCTTCCATAACTGAAACCAAAACAACCTTAGAGTCTTTTATCTTTTCTAATAACTTTTTATCATCAAGAGATAACATTGCACCAACAACAACTACTAAATCATTACTCATGAACTCCCTTTTTGACAACTATTGTCCAGTCAACTTCTGTAAACTTCAATGAGTTCATAAGCGTATGTCCAGCTTCTTTGATAACATCTGCACTCTTTTGAACACAAGAAAAATCTCCGATCTCAAATATAAAGATAGATACCTCATTAAACTCAGACTCGTCCACAAGCTCCAGCATTCTCTCATAAAAATTATCTTTTAAATGTCTTAAATCATAGCGCTTCATCTTATTGTCTCCTTTAAAAGGAACGAAGTCCCTTTTAAATTCCTTTCACTAAAGCTAATGCTTTGCATAGAATTTTTCATTTTTCCTACCTGTCTATTTCGCCAAAAACTATATTGGAATTGCCTATTATCGTAACAACATCCGCTAGATAGTGTCCTACTAGTAGCTCTTGAAGTATGCTTGTATGCCAAAAACTTGGAGCTCTTAATTTGAGTCTATATGGATATGGGTCGCCTTGGGAGTTTATATAAAAACCAAGTTCGCCCTTTGGAGATTCAGTAGCAACATAAACCTCCCCCACTGGCGGTCTCATGCCTTGAGTTACCAAAACAAAATGCTGCATCAAAGAGTAGTTTTGAGTCATAATCTGCTCTTTTGGGGCTGATATATACTTTGGTGCGTGAGCCATAAGCTCCGGAGTTGTTTCACTATACATCGATATAAGTTGCTTCAATATCTTCAAAGACTCTCTCATCTCTTTCATATGAAGCTTATATCTTCCATAGCTATCACATCTATCCGTAACAGGAACATCAAACTCAACCTCATCATAAAGCTCATAAGGCTCCTCTTTTCGTATATCCCATGCTATGCCACTTCCTCTTAGCATAGGTCCACTACAGCCCCAACTTTGTGCCATCTCAGGAGTGATAATGCCAACATCTTCGAGCCTCATCTTCCAGATACGATTTTTATCAAGTAAACCTTCATAAGTCTCAATGGCTGTTGGCATTTCATTGATAAACTTCATCAAAGAGTTAATCCAACCCTTTGGTAGATCAAGAGGAACACCACCAATGCGAATCGAAGAGTGAGTCAATCTCGCTCCACAATAATCATCAAAAAGGTCCATCGCATACTCTCGTTCTCTAAAAGCATATAAGAAAACTGTCATTGCACCAACATCAAGTGCATGAGTAGCCAACCAAAAGAGGTGCGAAGTTATGCGTGAAAGTTCTAAAAGCATCATTCTGATTACTTTTGCACGCCTAGGAACGACAAGCCCTATAAGCTCCTCAACCGCCAAAGCAAAACCGTAGTTATTTGAGCTTGAAGCTATGTAGTCCATGCGATCTGTTGTTGGCAAAAACTCATTATATATCATATTTTCAGCCATCTTCTCCATGCCACGGTGAAGATATCCAATATCAGGAACAGCCTTTGTAACAAGCTCCCCATCAAGCTCAAGGATAAGACGAAGTTGTCCGTGAGAGCTAGGATGTTGAGGTCCAAAATTGATAATCATACGGTTATCGTCTCTCTCAAATACCAAGTTCTCGTAAAATGGTTGAAGTCTATTTACTTTTTGCATTTTATGGTCTCTTTTTTACTATTTTAACATCAGATTTATTGAGTTTTCTCACTATTGGGATACCACCTTCTTCTTGATAATCCATCTGTGTCTCTTTGTCGCTATACTCTGTGCCAAATGGAACTTCATGTTTTATTCTTGAAAATTTATGCGTATCTTTTTCTACTATTCTTGCTCCATCTCTCTCTTCTGGACCGATTATATCTCTATACTCTTTGCCAAAAATCTTATCTACTTCATACCACTGTGCCTCTTCATCGCCATGAAGAGGATAAGTTTTACGAAGTGGATAATCATGCCAATCATCAGGCATAAGAATTCTTTTCATACAGTGATGTCCTGTAATGCGAATACCAAACATATCGTACATCTCGCGCTCTGCCCAGTCTGCACTTTTGTATATACTTGTAACACTCTTTATCTCTTCTTTCTCTTTTATAAAAAACTTGACACGCATTCTTTTGACTTTTGAAGTTGAGAGCATCTGATAAAAAATCTCAAACTCTCCTCTCTTAGCCAACCAATCAATCGCACTAAGTTCACTTAAAAAGTTATACTCAAGCTTGTCTCTCAAAAACTCCAACACTGCTAGATTGTCTTTTGCATCTATATAGACTACAAGTTGTCCTCTTTGGATATACGCCTCTTTTATCGAAAATGAAGACTCTAACTCTTTAACATCTTTTGCAAAAACCTCATCTGTACTGACTTCTTCTTTAGGTATCTGAGGTGCTATATAAAATCTATCACTATAATAGGCTTTTGCTTGCACATTTTTTTTGTCTTGATAAGCTCTCATCACACCAACCTCTTTGGTTTTAGTTTTCTTGAAGCACTTTCGGTTCTTACTTTCTTTTGAAGAAGCATTAAAGCGTATTGTAAAGATTCAGGACGAGGAGCACAACCTGGCAGGTAAATATCAACTGGTATGATTCTATCGGCGCCTTGGACGGTGGCATAGGTGTTAAACATACCGCCAGTGTTAGCACAGCTTCCCATGCTTATAACCCACTTTGGCTCACTCATCTGGTCATAAAGTCTTCTCATAAAAGGAGCATGCTTTTTTGTTAGGGTTCCTGCTATGATGAGCACATCTGACTGCCTTGGACTCGCTCTAAAGATAGTTCCAAATCTATCAAAGTCATATCTACTAGCTCCTGTTGCCATCATCTCGATAGCACAACAGGCCAGACCATAAGTCAAAGGCCAAAGAGAGTTACTTCTTCCCCATTGAATAAGCTTATCTACTGTTGTCAAAGCGACTGGCAAGCCACCTTCACTAAGGTAATCTATTTTATGCTGCGCCATTCTAGGGCTCCTTTTTTCCACTCATACATAAAGCCTATAGTCAATAAAAGTAAAAATATCATCATAGCAACAAAACCAAACCAACCAAGAACTTTAAAGTTCACAGCCCACGGGAACATAAAGATAATCTCCACATCAAAAAGTATAAACAAAAGAGCAAAAACATAAAAGTGAGTTGAGATTTTATTGGGTTGTTTGCTTACTTCTGGTCCACACTCATATATACTGAGTTTTAATTTTTCAGTATCTAGTCTTGCCATTCTTCGTGAAACAATTCTTGCTAAAACTGTTATGCCAAAAAACAGGGCTGTAGTAAACACCAAAAGAAAGAAAACACCAAAATATGGATGAGCAACATCTAGATGCGATAGTTGTGTCATGCAAAATCCTTACATGTAGTTAATATTTATTAACTGACCTTACGCACTATAATTAGCAAAGCCCATTATAGTGGCAGGGGATAAATCCCCTACAACCTCCTAAAGCTACGAAATTAGGACTTTTCGAGAAATAAGTGCGTAAGATTAGCTATTAGACTAAAAGTAAATTTTACCTTAATTGTTATTAAACTATTTTTATTTTTTAAACTGAATTAAATCCCATAGGTTTCTCTTCACCAAAGACTCCAGCTTTTTCTCTCTTAATGGCAGATATAAAGTCTTCCATACAAAAAATAGGCTCATCTTTAACCGCAACCCTCAAAGCACAGTTTTTAAATACTAACTTTATCTGTCCACCACTAAGGTCATACTTTGCTAGCTCTTCTATAGAAAAATTCTCCTCATAAACAGCAGTCTCAGGAAGAAGTTTTTGCCAAAGCAAGACTCTTTGTTGTTGTGTTGGCTTTTCAAACTCAATCTTGTAGTCAAAACGCCTTGAAAATGCACCATCTATGGTTTCAAGTAGATTTGTAGTTGCTATTAAAACGCCATTAAACTTCTCTATCTGCTCTAAAAAGATGTTTTGCATCTGGTTATGCATCTTATCAGCTCCACTGCCACCCTCGGTAGTCCTAGCACTCAAAAATTGGTCTGCTTCATTTAGTAAAAGTACAGGTTCGCTCTTGGTCTTTAGAGCCAAGTCTCTAAAGTTATCAAAAATCGCCCTTACATTTTGCTCACTCTCGCCTACATACTTGGACAATATCTTAGAGCAATCAAAACTAAGAACAGATTTTTTCATGGACTTAGCAAGTGAGTACGCAGTCATCGTCTTTCCAGTGCCAGGAGGTCCATAAAAGATGATTTTTGCATCAATCCCGCCTCGCCTCTCCTTGACTCCCCACTCTCTTAAAAGCTTCATCACACTTCTATCTACTTGCTTTAGAAGAGTATCTAAAACCTCTCTTGTTTTTGGGCTCAAGACCACATCATCAAGTCTTGTTTTTGGCTCTACTAGTTCAAAAATATCTTGTTGTCCTATAAGCATATCTAGTTTTATCTTTTTTGCTTTTTTCTCTTTGTCAGGATGCATTATCTTTTGAAGTAGCTCTTCGCTTATAAAAAAGCTTCTTGAAACTCCCCCAAAACCGTTAAGCATCTCATCATAATCTATAATCTCTTCTTCTATTAGTTTCGAACCCTCTTCAAGTAGAGCTCTATTTTTTATCTTATCATAATCATCTATGCTTATCAGATTTACCAAAGTATTCATATCTCTTAGAGAATCAAACTCGCCTGCATACTCCTCTTTGAGGAGTGCTAAAAATATAATCTGCTCTTTTTGATTGAGCTTAAAATCATCAAATATCTTCTCTATGGCTATCTCTATATCACTAGACTCTACTCGTGCTGCTATCCTTGATTCTAAAAGCTTTAGTTTTCCATCAAGAGAGTTGATATTGACTGCATTTTGTTTGTTTGAGCTAAGCTTTTGATACATATCTATACGCAAAAACTGGTCTTTTAGATACTCTAAGTGGTCTTTATAAGGAGTGATTTCTGGTAGCTCTATTTCTAAAGTCCCATCTTCTAAAAGCTTTAAAAATGAGCTACTAAGAGTAACTGTGGAGTTAAGAAGCTCTAGCGTTAATGTTTCTGTAGTTTTTATATTGACAAATGCCCCAAGTGATATCCAGCCTTGGTCGAGTAGATTTTTAACAAGAAAGAGCTGTTTTATATGAAGATAATCTTTATCCCCAAATAGATTCGTCAAAGTATCCAAAACAGTAACTTCTGCATTTCCGCAGATGTACTGTTTTGTAATCTCTTTTAGGAGCATGGCTTCTTCTTTTGTAGATTTAAGATGCTCATATATCATACTATCTTCAACAGCTTTAGCCTCTAAAAAATCTACCAAATATTGCAAAAAATCCCTTTACATGTAAATAATATCTTGTTATTTTATCATTTTAACATAATAAAGAGATGAAGTAGTTTAAGACTTAATATACTCTCCCTTTGCAACTTGGTCTTTTAGAGCTCTTTTAAGAACTTTTCCTATCGCATTTTTAGGCAACTCTTCTACAAAGTAGATATGCTTAGGAACTTTAAAGTTTGCTAAGCGAGTTCTTAGGTACTTTTTTATCTTCAAATCGTTGAGCTCTGCTTCCTCTTTTGGTTGAACAAATGCCATGACTTCTTCGTCATTATCTTGCTCATCTTTTACGCCAATCACAGCGACTGCATCAACACCTTCATAAAGAGCTAAAACCTCCTCAATCTCTCGTGGGTAAATATTGATGCCTTTAGAGATAATCAAATCTTTTTTTCTATCAACGATATAAAGAAATCCATCTTCATCTATCTTGCCCAAATCCCCACTAAATAACCACTCATTTACGATAGTTTGAGCAGTGACTTCAGGGCGGTTTAGATAGCCCTGCATAACACAATCACCCTTGATGATGATTTCGCCTACCTCGCCAGTAGGAACTTCTACCTTTTCATCATTTACTATCTTCACTTCATATCCATCTAGCGGAAGTCCCACGGAGAGTGGTTTTTGCTTATCGAGACGATTGACCGAAACTGCAGGCGAGCATTCGCTTAGACCGTAACCCTCTGTAAGTGTTGCATTTTTAAACTTCTTATTAAAGTCATTTAAAACAGACTCACTAAGAGGGGCACTTCCTGATATAAAGACTCTTATTTTATTAAACCACATAAAATACCAAGGAATTTTTGCTTTTATAAGAGAGTTATACAGAGTTGGAACTCCTAAAAAGATAGTCGCTCGCTTAAGAAGTGCTTGCTTTAAAACATTGGCAAAAGGAAAGACTGAGCGAACTATGATGATAGAGGAGTTTGTCATAATCGGCAAAATCACCATCACAGAGAGAGTAAAAGAGTGAAACATCGGCAAAAATACTAAAAATCTATCTTTTTCATCTATCTGAAAAGCTTTCTGTCCTGACCATGTGTTTGAAAATATGTTGCGAAAACTAAGCATCGCCCCTTTTGGTTTGCCAGTTGTTCCAGAAGTATAAACCACACAAGCCAAATCATCAAGCTTAGGAGGATGAGCAAGCTGTTCATGCGTCTGCATGCTTTGAGCAATCTCTTTAAAGCTATAGTTACTCTCATCAAGCCCATCGTACTCTTCAGTCCAAACAACTTTTTCGATTTTTGTTGTATCTAAAAGATTTTTCGTCTCTTTTTCGTGTGCAGGCGAGCATATAAGCATCTTTGCTTCACAATCGTTTAGTATATACTCAAACTCCTCTTGCTTTAAAAAAGTGTTTATAGGAACCGCAACAGCTCCTATCTTTGTTATGGCAAATAAAGAGACTATAAACTCTTCAGAGTTACTAACTATCAAGGCAATCTTATCACTACTCTTGATACCGCTAAACTCCAAAAACCTAGCAAAAGTATCGATCTTTCTCTTAAAGTGTAAATTGTCAACCTTTCTGTTGTCTATAAATATAACAGGTTTTTTAGGACTTACTTTTGCATTGTGTTCTATCGCTTCATAGAAATTTTGATACTTATACTCTATCATCTTTAGAACTTATACTTAAATGATGCTGTTAGGAGATGAGCAGATGAGTCTGTAAATGTTCCATTTGGATTTGGAGTAGCTCTACTTACTGTTCTATCATCTTTATCACTATATAGATATGCTAGACCCATCTTCATACTGCTGTTAATTCTATATTCAAAACCAGCAGAATAGAGAAGAGCGTCACTATCTGGCGTCTCAAATCCAAGAGTGCTATCAGGCACAGGAGACTCGTCTATACCAAAACCAGCCATAAGCTTCAAATCATCGCTATATTTGTGAGTAACTCCTAGTCTATAAGTGTTGCTATCTTTCCAGTTTTTATCGATAGGGTTGTCAAAAGGAGCCAATGGTCCTCTAGTTAAATCAACAGCATAGTTAAAATCTAACTCTTTGTATGCTGACCAATAGTTTTTTTCGTACACAAATTCCAATGTTGTCTTGCTTATAGTATAAGAAGCGGCTAGAGATAAGACTGCGGGCATAGGTATAGAAACACTACCTCCCCCCTTATACATTCCATTTGCTAAATTTGCATCTCCCTCAATGCTCAAATCAACCTTTGAGCGATATGTAGTAGCAAGTGTAAGGTTTTCAATAGGCTTATAGCTCAACGCCACATTGTATCCAAAATCTATAGAATCTCCCTCTAAATCTCTTACTCCTGAAGTGTTTCCTAATCCACTAGCATCGCTTTTAACTACCCCACTACTATACAGTGCTCTCAAACCAAAACCAACTGCAAAACTATCGCTTACCTTATAGGCTACATTTGGATTTAACTCGATCACTTTTAAGCCAAACTCCTCAGCTGTTGCTTTTTGATAAGGGGACTTCCACTCTTTTACTAAGCCAGCAGGAACTACCATAGAGAGACCAAATCTGAAGTCTCCAAAAGCAGGAGATAGATAATGGACTGTCGGAAGAAATGCATTCTCTTTTTCAGAATTGCCGTTAAATGCACTATTTGTACTATCCTTATAAGTAGTACTCGGTACATGTATATAAGTCAAAGCAACTTCTATCTCGTGTCCCTCATCCATCCACATCATATTGGCTGGGTTGTAGTAAGACGCATCAGCTCCATCAGTTGCTGCCACATAAGCTGCACTTAGTGCCATGCTGTTTAGTGATTGTTGGGGGATTTTGTACCCTGCTGCGTTTAGTGTTGCCATGCTTAACCCTAGTGCCCCTAAAACCTTCAAATAATTCTTCATATACCTACTCCTAGTTAATTTAATCAACCATACTATATAAAAGCTCAATCTCTTGTTTCCATATAGTATCATCTATAGTTTCAAGTATCATCGGTATGTCGTCTATGCGTTCATCATTCATGATTAGCCTAAACGGCTCAAGTCCTAGTTTTCCCTCTCCTATGGAGTGGTGTCTATCTACTTTTGCTCCCAAATCAGGCTTAGAATCGTTAAGATGCATACCCATCAAGTGCTCGAATCCGATTATCTTAGCAAACTTTTCCCAAGTTTCGTTATATGTTTTTTCTGACCGAAAGTCATAACCAGCAACAAAAAGGTGACAAGTGTCGATACAGACGCCTACTCTAGCCTTATCTATCGAATTATCAATAAGAAAGCCTAAATGTTTCAAATCGTAACCCATGCTGCTTCCTTGTCCTGCTGTGTTTTCTATGACTAGCTTGACGCCACTTGTTTGCCTTAGGGCTTCATTCATCGATTCACTTATAAGCTCCAAGCAGTTGTCTTCACTTATAAGTTTGAGGTGGCTTCCTGGATGAAAGTTTAGTCTATCAAGCCCTAAAAGCTTACATCGTTCTAACTCATCTATAAAAGCTGTGAGTGATTTCTTTCGTTTTTCCTCGTCTGGGTGTCCTAGGTTGATAAGGTAGCTATCGTGAGGTAAAACATGCTTTGGGAGTATCTCAGACTTTTCTAACTCATCTTTGAACTTAGATATTATCTCCTCATTAAGAGGTTTTGCTACCCATTGGCGTTGGTTTTTTGTAAACATAGCAAATGCTTTTGCACCTAGCTCTCTTGCGTTTTTTGGAGCATTGAAAACCCCTCCACTTGCACTTACATGTGCTCCTATCATCTTCATTTTAATTCCTTTAATTTTATAAGTGTTCTATTTTTTCTATCTTTAAAGTACAGATTTCCGTTTTCAACTCTATATACTATCTCATAGTTTTTTGTTGCTATCTCTTGCTCAAAGCCTCTGTCTGTTTTTATAAGATTTTTACCCTCATATATCGGCTTTAGTCTAAACAACTCATCTATAAAACTTTCATAATGGGCATAGCCAAAAAACTCTTTGTTGAAGTTTTTTCTTCCTATACATGTAAGACCCGAGCAGATAAAGTTCTCTACATGTAGATTTAGTATGGGTGTTCCTGCTGAGAAAAGTTGTAGATTTATCCTCTTTTCATCTTTTTTGATAAAGCCTGTAGCACTCACTGCCATTTGGGAATTTTTAATAACTACAAAATATGGCTTTGATGACTCGTATGGTATCTTAAGTGAACATCCTACAAAAAATAGGATTGCTACTAAAAGTATCTTATTCATTTTTAACTCTTCTGCTTCTAAAGTAAGTCCCAAGCTCCGCACTAAGCATACCAAACAAAATCAAACCCGCCCCAAAAAGCTGAGTTGCATAAAACTGCTCGCCTGCAAAATAGTAGCCAAATACTCCTGCGCTAACAGGCTCCATAGTAAAGATAATAGCAGTTTTTGCAGGTGTCGTGAACTTCTGCATAACAGTTTGAGTAAAAAAAGCAAATATAGTCGCAAACAAAACCGTGATGATTAGTGCTTCGAGGAAAATCCCATCAAAGCTACTTGGCATTATATAACCATCAACCGTGACTGCTCCGACAAAAGAGAGTATAGTTACAACAACAAACTGGATAGTAACAAGCAAAAAAGCACTATGTCTTTTGGCATAAAGGTCTGTAAAAGTTATCTGAAGTGCAAACATAGCAGCACAAACAAGAGCATAAAGTTCCCCTTGAGAAAAGCCGCCCAAAGCTTCGTTGTTAGTCAAAAAATAGAGCCCAACTACTGCAAAACAAGCCCCTATAAGAGAGTAGATAGAAGCTTTTTTCTTAAATATCACGAAAACTGCAAGTGGAACCATCACAACATTGAGTCCCGTTATAAATGCTACTGTTGAGGAGTAAGTGTGAGTAAGTGCAAATGTCTGAAAAGCAAATCCCAAGAACATAAAAACACCTAAAACTACTCCAGCTTTTAGCGTTGCTTTATCTAGCTTCTTTACGGCCCTATAA
>CAYOWG010000004.1:0-29859 GCA_964407605.1 uncultured Sulfurospirillum sp.
ATTATAGCACATAAAAGTTTGTCAAGTAAAATAGGTCTTTTGTTAATAAATTTGAAAAGTAATGGTGCGGATGAAAAGACTTGAACTTTCACGCCGTGAAGCACCAGATCCTAAGTCTGGCGTGTCTACCAATTCCACCACATCCGCACATAAACAATATAAATATAATCAGTCATAATTAGTAGAAGCTTTAAAGCTTTTATGACTAACTCTCGACTTTAAGTCGAAGCTTCAGTAACTGAAAAACTGATGGACTTTGTTCATCAGTTTTGAGACAGTAAAGTGGTACTCCCAGCACGATTCGAACGTGCGACCTACGCCTTAGAAGGGCGTTGCTCTATCCAGCTGAGCTATGGAAGCATAAAATGGTGCGCCCGACAGGAGTCGAACCTACAACCTACGGATCCGAAGTCCGTTGCTCTATCCAGTTGAGCCACGGGCGCAAAGCTGAGCCACGGGCGCAAAGCCGAAAAAGCATGGGGTAAGTGATGGGAGTCGAACCCACGGCCTCTAGAACCACAACCTAGCGCTCTAACCGACTGAGCTACACTTACCGTAAAAAGTACATACGCACTAAAATGGTCGGGGCGAAAGGATTCGAACCTTCGGCCCCCTGGTCCCAAACCAGATGCGCTAACCAGACTGCGCTACGCCCCGAATATGAACAAAAACTTATCGCTTCTGTGTTTAAGGCTGAAATTCTACCCAAATTCTTATTTTTTGTCAAGTATTTTTATGATTATTTTTGGTAAAAGCTCATGCTCTAAAGAATGAATCTTCTTTTTAAACTCTTCTAGACTCATATCTTCCTCTTTTTTAAAAGATTTTTGAGCTATTATCTCTCCAGCATCAAGCTCTTCATTTACATAGTGAACACTAACGCCTCCCTCTTTTTCGGAAGAATTATAGCTATCTTCTATCGCATTTGCTCCCTTAAAAAGAGGTAACAAAGAGGGGTGAAGATTTATAACTTTTGCATTTTGTGTAAACAAGGGTGTCAATATCCTCATAAAACCAGCCAAAACCACTAGCTCGGCTCCGCTTTTTTTTATAGTTTCTAGCATCTTTTTCTCAAAACTCTCTCTATTTTTATAGTTTCCATGCTCAATAACGGTAGTTTTTAATCCGTATTTTTTTGCTCTTTGTATTCCAAAAGCATCTTTTTTGTTGCATATCAAACATGCAACTTCGATTCTACATGTAGAGAAGTTTTTAGCATGTATTTTTTCTAAAATCTTCTCTAAGTTAGACCCAGACCCGCTAAAAAGAACCGCAATTTTTTTTATAAGCACTTTATACCTTCGCACAAATCCTCAGGAGCCAATCCAAAACTAGAGCTTTTAGAGTTACTTGCTACTCGCGCATGAGCTAACGAGGCACTTAAAGCTGCGTCAATTGGTGAGTAACCTTGTGCCATCAAAGAGCCTATCATGCCAGCCAAAACATCTCCACTACCACCTTTTGCTAGCTTTGAGGTGCCTAGTGGATTTACATATAACTTGTTTGCTTTTGTTATGATTGTGTTAGCTCCTTTTAAAACCAGCACAGCATCTGGATAGACCTTTGAAAACTCTCTTGCCCACCTAAATCTATCACACTGAACATCTTTAGTCTCTATGTTAGCGATGCCCAAAATACCTAGTAAAGAAGCAAATTCTTTTGGGTGAGGAGTTAGCACAACTTCCTTTTTTGTTTCTAATATCTCTTTTGTAATCTTATTGTGCAACAAGTCCGCATCAAGCACTAAAGGCTTTTTATGCAAAAGTAAAAAGTCACGCAGTTTTGCATCACTATATATGTTCCCAAGTCCCATTCCAGCAACCACAACAGAAAAGTTTTTAGGCAAAATATCACTACTCATAATACAAAGAGGCAAGTTGCTTCTAAGTTTACCAGCTAGCGTTACAAGTCCAGCTCCAAAATTAAATGCTGCTAAGGCACTTAAGCGGCTAGCTCCCTCTTTGTGTCCACTAATAACAACAACATGACCAAAGTCGCCTTTACTCACAGCTTTTTTACCTCTGTAAGGCAACTTTAAATCAGACTCCTCAAGCAGAAAACTGCTCTCTTTTGTCTCATAGTTCTCTCTACTAACACCTAGGTTTGCTACTTTTATCTCTCCTACATACTCTTTTGCAGCATCGCAAAACAAAGACTCTTTTAAAGCTCCCATAGTAACTGTGATATCTGCTTTAAAACATACAGATTTTATGCTTCCCTCACTATCTATGCCAGTAGGAACATCACAAGCAATCTTTATGGCATCTTTAGAGTTGAGTTGCTCAATAATCAAAGAGAGATTTTCGCTTAAATCCCTAACAAGACCAGACCCAAAAATAGCATCTACATATAAATCTGCATCGATTACACTCGTAACAACCTTTACATGTAAAGCCCTAAGTCTTTTTAGTTGAAGCTGTGCCATCTGTGATTTTACACCTATGGGGATATATACCGAAACATCTAGCTCTTTTACCAAAATCCTTGCAGCCGCTATGCCGTCGGCTCCATTGTTTCCAGCTCCACAAACAAAAAGGACTTTAGCACCCTTTTTCGAGTTTGCTCTCACTTCATTTGCCAAAGCCATAGAGGCTTGCTCCATCATAACATCTTCACTCAGATATAGTTTTTCATAACATCTTTTATCTAAACTTTTTACTTCTTTAAATATCTTTTGCATTACCTTCTCCTAAAACTTAGAGCTTCTAAAATATGCTCTTTTTTTACTTTTTCACTCTCACTTATGTCTGCTATTGTTCTTGCTATACTCTTTATCTTAGTAACACTTCTATGACTTAAACTAAACTGTGACGAGGCTTTTTCTAGTATAGCTTTAGCCTCGTCATCTAGGTTTGCTATCTCCTCTAGGGATTTTTCGCTTAGCTTAGCATTGAGTTCAACTTGTCCTCTTCTTTTTTGGTAAACAAATGCTTTTAGCACCTCATCAAACATCTCTTTAGAGCTCTTATCACTTCTGTTTTCATAATCTTCACTCATCTGCACATAGATATCTATCCTGTCTAAAAGCGGCTCTGATACTCTGTTTTTGTATCTTTTTATCTCAAGCTCATTACATCTGCACTCTTTTGAAGTTGATAGTAGGTTTCCACAGGGGCAAGGGTTTTGAGCAGCTGCAAAAAGAAACTTAGTTTCATACTTTATCTTTGAATTTACTCTTGAGATTAGGAGTTGATTATCTTCTAAAGGCTCACGCAAAGCCTCTAAGACTGATTTTGAGAAGTGAGGAAACTCATCAAAAAAAAGTATGCCGTTGTGAGCTAAGGCACTCTCTCCAGCCATAGCCTTGGCACTTCCCCCTCCAAATATACTTGGTTTAGATGAGCTGTGATGAGGACTCCTAAAAGCTCTTTTTGCATTAAGCTCCTCATCTTCGCCACTCATACAACTATAGGCATTTGATTGAAGCATCTCTTGCATACTCATGGGCGGCATGATATGTCGAAGTCTTTTTATGCACATACTTTTACCACACCCTGGGCTTCCTTCTAGCAGGATATTGTGCATACCAGCTGCGGATATAACCATAGCTCTTTTGACTCTATTTTGCCCTTTAACATCAGCAAAATCAAGCTCAAAATTCTTCTCATAAAAATACTTTTGACCCTCTATCTCAAGCATATTTTTATAAGAAAAGTCCTCTACATGTAAAACTTTTTGATCACTCTTTACAAATTCTATGGCTTCACTTAAGCTCTGTGCTCCATAAGCATCGACATTTGGTATCTGGTTTATTTTGTGGACTATGCTTTTTGGGACTATCGCTTTAAGAGATTTAGTGCTTGACGCTAAAGAGAGCAGAATGGGAAATATAGAAGAGGTAGACTTAACATCGCCATCAAGCCCAAGCTCGCCAAAGATATAAAACTCGCTACATGTGAAGCTCTCTTTTTGCATATACAACAGTAGTGCGATACCCAAATCAAAGTGGCTACCCTCTTTTTTTAAATCACTTGGCGACATACTAACTGTTATCTTTTGTGCTGGAAACTTAAACTTAAGGTAGGTTAATGCTGATTTGATGCGTTCACGAGACTCTTGTATGGATTGATTTGTCATGCCGACGATAGAAAACCCTGGTAAGGCTCTAACAAAAGCAGACTCTACATCAACACTCAACGCTCGGTTGTCACTCAAAGTTGCACATAAGAATTTTTTGACAGCTTTACTCAAACTATTTTCTCTCTTTTAGCTTCTTTTTCCACTCTTTTTCAAATTTCTTACGCTTTAAGTACGAGAGTTTTTCTATAAAAAGATGTCCGTTGAGGTGATCTAGTTCGTGCTGAAAAGCGATAGCCATCAACCCATCTAGCTCTTGTTCTATTTTTTCTCCATCTCTATCAAAATATCTTACCTTGATGCTCTCTTTTCTCTCCACATCTTCATACACATCAGGGACACTTAAGCACCCCTCTTTATAAACAACACTTCCTTGAGACTCCAAAACCATAGGGTTGATAATCTCTACTAAATTTTCAGGAGTCTGCTTTCCTTCCTCGTCGGGAAGATTTATTATCAGCACATTTTTGTCTATACCTATCTGAATTGCAGCTAATCCTATGCCGTTATATGCATACATGGTTTCACGCATATCTTCAAGTAAGTCGTGGAGCTTAGCATCAAATATCTCAACATTTTTTGAGATTTTTTTGAGATTTTTATCTGGATAGACCAATATTTTATGAACCATTTTCTGCCTCAAGCTCACATACTATATATGGTTCTAAATATTTTCCTGTTTTTGGTAAAGAATCAAGTGCAATTGAAATAAGAAGTTCAGTAGAATTTTTAGGAGTTATCGAAACTATAGCTAGTTCTACATCAATATCTATCTCTATATCTCCGAAGAAAAAACTTGTTGCACATATAAGCTCACTTATACGCTCACAAGCTCGTTTTGCATTATTGAGGTCTGTGTGCTTCATAAGCATACCAAATACACCATCTCCATAATGAGCAACAACATCACTTCTTCTAGAAGTTTTTAGAAGCAACTTTGCTATATTTCTAGTAAGTATAATCCTGTCTTTTGCACTTACTATTTTCCCTAAGACACTATCTTTAATTTTTACTAAAACTAGAGAGCTTTTATGATTGAGCTGTTCGATTGACTTAGCTTCTTTTTCAATTGAGTTTAGAAAGTATCTTCTATTGTATACCCCAAAACGCGGATCAAATA
Source organism: uncultured Sulfurospirillum sp. (assembly GCA_964407605.1). Lineage (GTDB taxonomy): Bacteria > Campylobacterota > Campylobacteria > Campylobacterales > Sulfurospirillaceae > Sulfurospirillum_A. The sequence goes on from CAYOWG010000004.1 coordinate 5,198, forward strand.
CTGCATTGTTCTCTATGTCTTTTAAGATAGTAGTTGTCTTTTCATAGTGAGTCTTTAAAATAGTCATCTGTTTATTCATAAGGCTAGAGAGCTTTGTAAGATCTGCATTTAATGCTGAAGTTATATTTGTTACTGAGAGCTGACCTGAGCTCACTTCAAGCTCTGCTGTTCTTTTTTTAACTATCTCTTTCATGACATTTATGTTTTTATATACAGTTGATATTATCTTCATAATACTCTTTATCTGAACAAATCCCTCTTTTACCTCTATCTCCATCTTTGCTCGATGCTCATCATCGTTGATATCTTCAAGCTCAAGGAGGTTATTGATTCGTTTTTTAAAAGAGAGAGGTTTGTTGTCTAAGAGTTTTTCGAAATATATCTGAAAGTTATTTGGTGTTGCTGGTATCGCATCATCCATAAGAACTTTCAGTACATATAGGGAGAATTTTTCTAGCTCACTGTTTGAGCTTTGTGTTTTTAGTGGCTCTGGTTTTGTGCTTGCTTCTGTCTTTGTTGAAGCCCTGCTAAGTCCACTTTGAAATTTACTTTTATCTAAACGAACCATAAAATATTCCCCCTAAAATCATCTGCTACTTAAAGCTTCTTTCTAGTACTTTATCAATTATGCCATACTCCATAGCCTCTTTAGAACTCATAAAAAAATCTCGCTCTGTATCTTTTTCTATGCGTTTTACAGTCTGCTTTGTATTTTTAGCCAATATCTCATTGAGAGTTTTTTTAAGTCTTAAAATCTCTCTAGCTTGTATCTCTATATCGGTCGCTTGACCTTGGGTACCACCCAAAGGCTGATGAATCATGATACGAGAGTTCGGCAGTGAAAATCTCTTCCCGTCAGCTCCACAACTAAGTAAAAATGCCCCCATAGAAGCAGCCTGACCTATACAAATAGTGCTTATATCTGGTCTGATATAGTTCATGGTATCATAAACACTAAACCCACTAGTGATAACTCCACCAGGGGAGTTTATGTAGAGATAGATATCTTTTTCAGGGTCTTCGGCCTCTAAAAACAGGAGTTGTGCCACTATCGATGATGCAACTTGGTCATTTATCTCGCCACTTAGCATGATAATTCTGTCTTTTAAAAGACGAGAGTATATATCATAGCTTCTCTCGCCACGACCGCTCTTTTCAACTACTATTGGAACATAGCTCATTACTTGTCCTTACTAAAAAGTTGAGTAAAAAGTCTCTCTTCTGTGATAGACATCTTGATTGCAGGAAGAACACCTTGTTTTTCATACTGCTCATAATGAGCCTTAGGGTCTTGACCTTGTTGCATTGCTTCAAAGTAAATCATCTGCATAACTTCTTCATCAGTTATATTTATCTTTTCTGCTTTTGCTAATTCATCAACGATGAAAGTCAATTTTACTGACTTTGTAGCTTCGTTTCTGTACTCTTCTCTTTTTTCAGTGAGTTTATCTGGGTTTTCAGAGAACTCTTTTATCTCTTCTTTACTTAGATTTTGGAAAATACCACGAACTTGCATATCTATCTCTTGCTCTACTATATTTTCAGGAAGATCAAACTCTGTCTTCTCTAGCATAGTCTCTATAAATGCTGGCTTTACCTCTTCAGAAAATATCTTTGCAAGTTTTTCATTTTTGATTTGATCTTTTATTTGAGCTTCAAGTTTTTCCATAGTTGGGTTCTCTTCGCCAGGAAGAAGTTGCTTTAATGTCTCTTCGCTAGGCTCTTTTGGGATATCTTTTTCTTGGATACTGTGAAGAGTTACTTTAAAAATAGAATCTTTTCCAGCTAAGTCTTTTGAGTTGTACTCTTTTGGAAAGGTAACTTCTATATCTTTGCTCTCATCTATTTTCATCCCAATCACGCCATCTTCAAAGCCAGGTATGAAAGAGTTGCTTCCAATCTCAAGTGAATAGTCTTGTGCTTTTCCGCCCTCAAAAGCAACACCATCAACAAAGCCCTCAAAATCAATCTTTACAAAATCACCACTTTTAGCAGCTCTTTTTTTAGCCAGGTCTTTCAATGGAGCTGAATACCTAAGCATTGAAAGCACTCTCTCATCAATATCTTTTTTCAATATGCGAGGAGTCTTATACTCAGGAATTAGTGCTTTATAGTCACCCAAATCTATCTCAGGACGAAAAGAGATTTTTATCTCAACGACAAGTCCATCATCAGTTTTATCCATCTTTGTTATGCTAGGTTTACCAATAACTGCGCTATTTTCAACGCCTAGCTCTTTTAAGGCATCATTTAAAAACACTCTTAAAGCTTCTTGTTCAGCATCTTGTTTTATCTGCTCTCCATGTCTTGCCATTACAATATGCGTAGGAACTTTTCCTTTTCTAAAACCATTTACTTTCATACTCTTAGCAACTTCTGCTGCCATCTTTTTTTGTTTTTCGTCTAAAAAAGCTTTTGGAACTTTAGCTGCGGCTTTTGCATTTGCACTGTTTATTCTCTCTACTTTGATTTGCATTAATTACCTTTTTCATAAATTTATTTTCTTAATATCTGACCTTTACGCACTATATCAAGCAAAGCTCGCTATAGTAGCAGGGGACAAATCCCCTACAACCCCCTAAAGCTACAAAAAGTAAGGCTTTTTGAGAAATAAGCGTGTAAGGTCAATTAATATAGCAAAATTTTGCTTTATCTCAAATTATCCGATGTATTTAGATGCCAGTAATTCTCTTCTTTATCTCTTTTTTATCTAGGTACATCTTTTTATCAGCTTTTGCAACGATATCAGTTAGTTTTTCACCCTTATCAAAAGAGACAGTTCCGATTGAAAAACTAATAGTAAAAGACTTATCGCCGCTTTTTAATTTTTTGGATATGATATTTTCTCTTAAATCTTCAAGTAGCTTTAGAGCCTTTTTATTAGATACCTCTTTAGGAAATATGATTATAAACTCATCTCCACCATATCTTACGACTTCATATTTTGTCTTTTTAAGGCTATCAGCTATAAAGATGAGAACTTTATCTCCGACAATATGCCCCAAGTTATCATTGACAAGTTTAAAATAGTTCAAATCTATGATGGCAAGTACGCCAGCATCTTTAAATGCTTTTGACTCAGAAACAAGCAAGTTGTCGTTTAGCCATTTTCTATTGTAAACATTAGTTAGCTCATCTTTATAGATAGCTCCTTTTAACTCCTCAACTTTAATACGAAGAGCCTCTGCTTCTTTGAGTACGATAGATAATTTTTTTTCATCTTTTTCTTTTATGGCTCCTATGGCTCTGCTTGTACTGCTGCTTAAGGCTACTGTATTTTTAAATGTTTTATCTTGTAGTTCTGTTAGACTTATATATTCTTGAGCCAATATACTCTGAGCAATCTCCTCAACTGAGTTGATATCTATACTATGTTTTCTTGCTAGTTTTGAAAAGACAGAGGAGTACATGGAAGGAGTTACAGCACTCATGCCTTCAATGGCATTTTTTGTTTCTGTTGTGATAAACTTTATGTTTTCGTTATTGTCCATAATTACAGCCTTAATGCAGTATTAAGGCATTATAATCATTTTTTAATTAAAACACTCTTTAAAAGAAATAAAAAGCAAATAAAAGATACAATAGTCTAAAAATTTTAGACTATTATTCCTCTTGCCAAAGGCCTAGCTTTAGCCAGAGGAATTTTCAAGGAGCTTTGCTTCTTGAAAAGGAGACTTTAAGTGAAACATAGACAAAAAGAGTTTGAAAATGCTGTTAAAACAATGCTTGAAATTATCGGCGAAGATACTGCTCGTAAAGGTTTGATAAAAACTCCCAAGCGGGTATTTAAATCTTTTATAGAGATGACACAAGGATACAATCAAGACCCAGTTGCAGTGCTAAATGATGCACTTTTTGAGAGTGACAATGACCAGATGGTTCTTATAAAAGATATCGAATTTTACTCCATGTGTGAGCATCATATACTTCCTATTATCGGTCGTGCTCATGTTGCTTATATACCTGATGGCAAAGTTGTTGGACTCTCCAAAATCCCTCGCATGGTTGATATGTTTGCTAAAAGGCTACAGATTCAAGAGCAACTCACAGAGCAAATCGCAGATGCTATAAACTCTGTCATAAAACCCAAAGGAGTTGCAGTTGTCATACAGGCTCGCCACATGTGCATGGAGATGAGGGGTGTTGGAAAAACTCACTCTGCTACAACGACTTCAGCACTTCGAGGTATGTTTTTGAGGTCTGATACAAGAAAAGAGTTTTTTGACATCATAAACTCGCCCTCTCAGGCTCGCTACTGATGGTTCTTCAGAATTTTAAAGAGAGACTAAAAAAAGGAAACTTATCTCCAAAGTTTGGAACAATCAAAAAAATCAGCTCAACCACTATAGAAGCTGAGGGACTTCGTCCTAGCATAGGAGATATAGTAGAACTTATCTGCTTTGAAGATGACTCAAAAAGTGAGCTTGGTATGGTTACCGAGATAGATAGATATTCGTTTTTTATATCTCCTTTTGGTTTTATAGAGGGCTTTAGAAGTGGAGACAAAGTCTTCATCAGTGAACAAGGTATGCGTATTCCTATTTGTAATGAACTTCTTGGAAGAGTGGTTGATCCTTTTATGCGTCCAAAAGATGGAAAACCTGCTATTGATTACAAGGTATATTCCTCAATCATGAAAGCCCCACTAGACCCTATGAAAAGAGGGCTTATTGATGAGCCTTTTGCTGTTGGAGTAAAGACTATTGATGCTCTTTTGACATGCGGAAAAGGACAAAAAGTAGGCATATTTGCAGGAAGTGGCGTAGGTAAATCAACTCTTATGGGCATGATTGTGCGTGGTAGTGAGGCACCTATAAAAGTGATAGCTCTTATAGGTGAGCGGGGTCGTGAAATCCCTGAGTTTATACATAAAAACCTTGGCGGAGATTTGAGCAATACAGTCTTAATAGTGGCAACTAGTGACGACTCTCCTTTGATGCGTAAATACGGGGCATTTAGTGCTATGAGTATCGCTGAGCATTTTAAAGACCAAGGAAGAGATGTTCTTTTTATGATGGATTCTATTACCCGTTTTGCTATGGCTCAACGAGAAATTGGTCTTGCTCTTGGCGAGCCTCCAACCTCAAAAGGCTACCCTCCATCAGTCCTATCGCTTCTACCTCAGCTTATGGAAAGAGCAGGAAAAGAGGAAGGCAAGGGTTCAATCACTGCATTTTTTACGATTTTGGTTGAAGGAGATGACTTAAGTGATCCCATAGCTGACCAATCAAGAAGTATCCTTGATGGACATATAGTTTTGTCTCGCGAGATGACAGACTATGGTGTTTATCCTCCTATAAGTATCCAAAATAGTGCTTCAAGAGTGATGAGTGATGTAGTTGATAAGAAGCACCAGAAACTCGCACAAAAATTTAAAAGACTAAACTCCATATTAAAAGAGAATGAAGTTTTAATACGAATAGGTGCATATCAACAAGGCAACGACAGAGAACTTGATGAAGCAATAGCAAAGAAAAAGCTTATGGAAGAGTTCTTAGGACAAACGCCTGAAGAGAGTTTTGAGTTCAGTAACTCTATTGAAAAACTTGAATCAATTTTAAAATAAAGCTTTTTTTAATATAAAAAAGAATAGTATTCGAAAAGTAATAGGATAAAAAGTATCCTAATTAAAACGGAGATATAAATGAGAGTCTATTTAGACAACAATGCAACGACAATGGTAGATCCAAAAGTTTTTAAAGAGATGGAGCCATATTTCGTTCAATTATACGGAAACCCAAACTCACTTCATGATTTTGGTAGCGAAACACATCCTGCTCTAAGAAAAGCTATGAATCAACTATATAGTGGATTAAATGCTGATGACAATGATGATATCATCATAACATCATGTGCAACAGAGAGCAACAACTGGGTGCTCAAAGGTGTCTATTATGACTATATCTTAAATGGCGATAAAAATCATATAATCACAAGCAAAGTAGAGCATCCTGCTATCATCTCTACATGTAAACACTTGGAAACATTAGGGGTAGATGTAACATATCTGCCTGTAAATGACAAAGGTATCATAGAAACTAACACGCTTCAAAACTATATAACTGACAAGACTGCTTTAGTTAGCATCATGTGGGCAAACAATGAGACTGGGATGCTTTTTCCTATCGAAGAGATTGCTCAAGTCTGCAAAGAAAGAGGCGTGCTTTTTCACTCTGATGCAGTCCAAGCAGTTGGTAAAATCCCTGTTGATTTGGCTGCGATAGATATAGATTTTTTGAGTTTTTCAGCTCATAAGTTTCATGGCCCCAAGGGTATTGGTGGATTGTATATCAAAAACTCTAAACCACTTACGAGCCTACTTCATGGTGGCGAGCATATGGGTGGACGAAGAAGCGGAACTCTCAATGTGCCTAGCATAGTTGGAATGGGCGAGGCTTTGGAGCTAGCAGTAGAAAATCTTGATTTTAAGAAGAACAGTGTAAGAAGGCTTAGAGATAAGCTTGAAGATGAGATATTGAAGCTTGAAGATGTATTTGTGGTAGGCACAAGAGACGAGAGAACTCCAAACACTATACTTGTAAGTGTAAAAGGTATAGAAGGCGAAGCGATGCTTTGGGATTTGAACAAAAACGGCATAGCTGCAAGCACAGGAAGTGCATGTGCTAGTGAAGATTTGGAATCAAATCCAGTTATGGAAGCTATAGGAGCAGAGTCCGACTTGGCTCATACGGCTCTGAGGCTCTCACTTTCTCGTTTTACGACTGAAGAAGAGATAGATTATACGGTTGGCATTTTAAATGCTGCAGTTAAAAGATTAAGAGCTATATCAAGTACATATTCGTATGTACCTGAGTGGCACGATAGTAAATTATAGGAAGATATTATGGCAAAAAATGATTTAATAGGTGGCTCAATTTGGGAAGAGTATTCTCAAAAAGTGCAAGACCTTATGAATCACCCTAAAAATATGGGTGAGATTACAGAGGAAGAGGCTAAGGCAAAAGGTCTTAAACTTGTAGTTGCAGACTTCGGAGCGGAGAGCTGTGGAGATGCGGTTAGACTTTACTGGGCAGTTGATGAAGATACAAACATCATCCAAGAAGCAAAGTTTAAAAGCTTTGGCTGTGGAACTGCTATAGCTAGTAGTGATACTATGGCTGATTTGTGCATAGGCAAAACTGTTGATGAGGCAGTAAAAATCACCAATATAGATGTTGAGTTTGCTATGAGAGACAATCCAGAAACTCCTGCAGTCCCACCTCAAAAAATGCACTGTTCGGTAATGGCTTATGATGTTATAAAAGCAGCTGCTGCAAGCTATAAAGGCGTGGATCCAGAGAGCTTTGAAGATGAGATTATAGTTTGTGAGTGTGCTAGAGTGAGCTTGGGAACCATCAAAGAAGTTATCAAACTCAACGACCTTAATTCAATAGAAGAAATCACAAATTACACTAAAGCTGGAGCATTTTGTAAGTCATGTATCAAGCCTGGAGGCCATGAAGATAAAGAGTACTATCTTACTGACATCCTAAAAGAGGTAAGAACAGAAATGGAGACAGAAAAAATGACAGCTCTAGCAGATGCCAAGATAGCAGGAACGCAAAGCGAGTTGTCTTTTGATGACTTTACTATGGTTCAAAAACTCAAAGCCATTGAAGCAGTGATAGACAAAGATATCCGCCCAATGCTTGTCATGGATGGTGGAAACATAGAGATAATAGACATCAAAGATACAGACGATGCAAGCAATACAGATGTCTACATCAGATACCTTGGTGCTTGTCATGGTTGTGCAAGCAGTTCAACAGGAACTCTTTTTGCGATAGAATCAGTTTTGCAGGCTGAGTGTTCACCAAAGATAAGAGTGTTGCCAATCTAAACAACTTTTTTACATGTAGAGGACTCTTTCTCTACATGTAAGCTTTTTTATGTATAATAAATCTATGAGAAATAATAATACACTTTTTCATATGTTTTTAAATTCATATGAAAATTACAAAAACAAAACAGCATTTATATATAGAGTTGAAGATAAAACTTTTGAAGTTACTTATGAGAAACTATTTAAAGATGTACTAATCCTCTCTCGTTCCTTTGCCTTAAAAGGAATCAAAAAAGGCTACAAAGTCATGTTTGTTTGCGACAACAGATATGAGTGGATAGTTACAGACTTGGCTCTTATCTCTCTTGGGGCTATTAGTGTCCCAAGAGGAAGCGATACTCCTACTGATGAGCTTATGTTTATCATGCAAAACTCTGATGCTTCTTTTTTGATAACAGAAAATGAACATATCTATAAAGAGCATGAACACATGCTAAAAGAGTTAAAGATAAAATCTATCTTTATCATCGAGGCTCAAAAGCTACATACGATTTTTGACAATATCTACTCTTATAATGACCTGCTTGGTGATAGAAAAATATACAATAACGAATTAGAAGATTTTATAAAACAAAAAGACTCTCTTAATGAAAATGATATATTTACTCTCATCTACACCTCAGGCACAACAGGTAAGCCAAAAGGTGTCATACTAACGCATAAAAACATCATGTACAATGTCAGAGCTTTGCCAGAGCTTATCGACTTAGAGAGCGATGATTCTTGGGTTTCCATCTTGCCATCTTGGCATATCTTTGAGCGAGCTTGTGAGTATCTTGTCATCTCTCATGGATGCTCTATGCTCTACTCTTCAATCAAAACTTTTGGAGCTGACTTAGAAGAGTTTAAGCCTACTTTGGTCGCAACCGTTCCAAGGCTTTGGGAGTCAATGTACACTAAGATAAACAATGCCTTAGAGAAAAAAGACCCTAAAAAAGCAAAGATATTTAAAAAACTTGTTGCGATTAGTGCGAAGTATAACTATAACCTTAGGGTTGTAAAGGATGAACTTCCTCGCTTTGAGAAAGAGGGATTTGGTACTATATGTAAAAAACTTAGCTCTTGCGCAAAACTATTCTTTTTGTATCTTCCAAATAAATTTGCAAAAAACAAACTAAAGCTCGTGCAAGAAAAGTTTGGTGGCAGGCTAAAGCTTGCGATTAGTGGAGGCGGAACTCTGCCTGACTTTTTAGATGAGTGGATAGATGCGATAGGGATACGCATAGTCAATGCTTATGGTATGACGGAGTGTGCTCCTGCCATAGCTGGACGAGCGTTAAACTGCAATACATTTTCTACTTTAGGACTTGCAACTATCGATACTGATTTGAAAATCATAAACAAAAAAGGCAAAGAGTGTGAAGTGGGAGAAGTGGGAGAGATAAGACTAAAAGGCGAGCAAGTAACACAAGGCTACTACAACAACGAAGCAGAAAATGAAAAATCTTTCACAAAAGATGGTTACTTTAAAACAGGAGATTTAGGAAAATTTACCATCAGAAATGAGCTAATTATAACAGGTCGCTCAAAAGAGGTAATAGTCTTAGCTAGTGGGGAAAATGTTGACCCAAGCCGTATAGAATCAACCGTCTCAATGTTGCCTTTTGTAGCTGACACCATACTTGTAGGGCATGATAAAAAAGGTCTTGGTATGCTTGTAGTTCCTGATTTTGACAAGCTAAAAGAGTATATACAAGAGAACTTCAACACAGCGATTGATAGCATAGACAATGTCATAGAAAACAAAGAGATACTTCGTAAAATCAGAAGTGATATGAACGAACTACTTAACCGAAAACATGGCTTTAAGCCTTTTGAAAAGCTTCAAAATATACACTTACTATCAGATGAGTTTAAAATAGGAGATGAGCTAACAAATACGTTTAAGAAAAAAAGACAAGTGATTGAGAAAAAATACAAAGAGATAATAGATAGGTTTTTGTCTTAATCTCACACATAATAAAATAAAAAAAGGTTTATAAATGGGTCAAACCATCACAGAGAAGATATTTAGCGAACATGTTGGTCGCAGAGTAAAGGCTGGTGAGATTATAGAGTGTAACATCGATATGGTTATAGGAAATGACATAACAACTCCTATAAGCATAAAGGCGTTTGAAGATAGTGGAGTGGAGAAGATGGCAAATCCTGATGGGTTTTCTATCGTCATGGATCACTTCATACCTGCAAAAGATATAGCGTCGGCAAATCAAGCGAAGATTAGCCGTGATTTTGCATATAAGCATGGCTTGAAGCACTTTTTTGATGAGAAAGATATGGGGATTGAGCATGCACTTTTGCCTGAAAAGGGGCTTGTTGTTCCTGGCGATGTTATCATCGGGGCTGATTCTCATACATGTACACACGGGGCTTTAGGGGCATTTTCCACTGGTATGGGGAGCACTGACCTCTCTTATGCGATGATTACTGGTGGCAATTGGTTTAAAGTTCCTGAGGCTATCAAGGTTGTTTTTACTGGCAAACCTGGTATGCATATCTATGGAAAAGACCTCATCTTGGAGGTTATTCGTATGATTGGCGTTGATGGGGCACTTTATAGAACGCTTGAATTTGTGGGCGATACCATAGCTCATCTTAACATGTCGGACAGGTTTTCACTTTGCAATATGGCGATAGAGGCTGGAGCAAAGAACGGTATAATCGCAGTTGATGATATAACTAGAGAGTTTTTAGCGGATAAAAATCTAGCAAGAGAGCCAAAAGAGTTCTATTCGGATGACGATGCGACTTATATCCAAACGCTTCATATCGATGTTGAAAAGCTTGAACCAGTTGTCGCTTATCCGCACCTGCCATCCAATGGAAAGCCGATATCCGAGGCAGTTGCTGATAACCTAGAGCTTGACCAAGTTTTTATAGGGAGCTGTACAAACGGTCGTATAGAGGACTTGAGAATGGCAGCAAAGATTCTTGATGGAAAGAGAGTTGCAAGAAAAACAAGACTTATCATAACTCCAGCGACCCAAAAAATCTCACTCCAAGCTCAAAAAGAGGGTCTTGTTGAGATTTTCATAAACGCTGGAGCAGTCTTTTCAAACCCTACTTGCGGAGCATGTCTGGGTGGCTATATGGGGATACTTGGCAGAGGCGAGAGGTGCGTGGCTACAACAAACAGAAACTTTATTGGACGCATGGGCGATCGAAGTAGTGAGATATACCTAGCAAACTCTGCTACTGCCGCTGCTTCTGCTATTGCTGGAAAGCTAGTGGACCCAAGATAGTGCTAGACCTTCCTTGTGTTATCGTTGCTGGTGGTAGAAGTTCACGCATGGGAAGTGATAAAGCTTTGCTTCCTTTTGGCTCATTTGAGACCTTGAGTGAGTATCAGATAGATAGGCACAAAGACAATTTTGCATCTTTACATGTAAGCTGTAAAACGAAAGAGAAGTTTTCTTTTGAAGCAGATTTTATAGAAGATAGCAAAGAATTTAAGGAGTATTCACCGCTCATAGCGATATATAGTATACTCAAAGAGTTTGATTCTCCTGTTTGCATACTTAGTGTTGATACTCCTTTTGTGGGCTTAGATGTTTTTGAAAAGCTCTTTACATGTAGAGATGGATTTGATGTTGTCATAGCTCGTTCGCCTTATGGTTCTCATCAGCTTTGTGCTATCTACTCGCCAAAGATACTGGCGGTTTTAAAAGCGCAGATAGAAGCAGGTAAGCATAAGATACGAGATTTGCTAGACAAAGTAGCTACAAAGTATGTAGATTTTGATAGCGATGTGCCATTTACCAACCTAAACCGCTTGGAAGATTATGAAAAAGCAAAGGAGCAAGATTGATAGACCCACTTACTAGCATACCATCTTTAGATGCATTTCAAGAGACTTTGCAAAACTCAAAGCATCCAAAGCTTTTCTTGATTGACATAAAAGACTTCAAGGAGCTCAACTTGACTCACTCTGATGATGCTGGGGATTTTGTCTTGAAAGAGTTTGCCCTCTCACTGTCAAGCTTTGCTAGGATTCATAAGATGAGTGCTTTTAGAACCAAAGATGATGAGTTTGCCCTCATAAAAGATATGCCTTTTAACCTTGAGGAGATAGAGAAAATCTTATTTTCAACTGCTGATTTTTTGAAAAATCAACAATGCACCTTTAATAAAAAGTTGATTAATATAAAAAGCAATATGGGTATATGTATAGACCAAAACAATCTACTTGAAAAAGCAAGAAAAGCTCTAAAGATTGCTAAAGCAGAAAACCAGCCTTTTGTTACCTATTCTGATTTTGTCAATAGACTAATAGAGGAGGACGAAGAGTCTGTTTGTGAGATGATTTATAGCTCTTTAAAAGACGACACTATAACTCCGTATTTTCAAAAGATTGTTGATTTAGAGGGCGACATCATCTTTCATGAAGCACTAGTTAGGATTGTCAAAAAAGATGAGGTTATCTCTCCAAGTCTGTTTTTAAATGTTGCTAAAAAACATGGCTTATACTGCCAGATAGTAAAGCACCTCATACAAAATATAGATAGCAAAAAAGCTATAAATATCTCTGCCAAAGAGCTAAGCGATAGTGAGCTATTTGAGATTTATAAAAACAGCAAGGCTATCCTAGAGATACAAAATGATGAGTTTTTACAAAAGTTAAACTTACCAATTGAGGGCATTAGAGTCTGCCTTGACAACATAGACCATGCAAAACTCATCAAAGATGGAGCAGAATTTGTCAAGATAAAAGGCAGCTTGATAAGACTGCTTGGAGTTGATGCTAAGTCCCAAGAGATATGCAAAGATATAATCTCTACATGTAGAGAAAAAAACATAAAAACTATCGCTACTCACATAAATTCTAAGAGCTCTTTTGAAGAAGCAAAAAAACTAGGATTTGATTATTATCAAGGTTTTTTCTTCGGTAAGCCTACTTCACACTTTTGCTGAATAAGTAATCCGCCTATGATAAAAAAGAGTGCTATTATGGTTGATAGTAGTATCTCTTCTGCGACAATAAAATAGATAAAGATTAGTGATAAAAAAGGCGAGAGAAAGATAAGATTTGAGATTTTTGATATGCTTTGAGTTAGATTGACCGCTTTTAGCCAAAAAACAAAAGTGATTCCCATCTCAAAAAAACCAACATAGACAGCCCCTAAGCTTGCTTGGAGGTTTGGTAGGCTAATGCCGCCTATAAACCATATATAGATAGAGATTAAAACTACTCCAATCAAAAAGTTTGAGAATAGTCCCACGACTCCATCTACTTTTGATTTTTTGTTAAAAATCCAATACATTGACCACAGCACAGTGCTAAAAAGTGCTAAAAATAGTCCATAAAGGTTGGAAAATTCCAAAGATAAGGGGTCTCCTTTTGTGGCTATTATCAAAACTCCGAAGTAGCAAATCAGTCCCGCTAAAACATCGGCTTTGCTTAGCTTTTGTTTTAAAAATATGATGCTAAGATAGGCAAACATCAATGCCCAAGTATAGTTTATCGCTTGAGCTTCTTGAGCTGGTAGTATGTCGTAAGCTTTAAAAAGAATGAGATAATAGATAAAGGGGTTTATCGCTCCAAGGATAAAAACTAGACTAAATTGACTCTTTACATGCAGAAAAACTTGGGGGACTTTTTTTTGATAGATAACAATAGCACCTAGTATAAAAAGTGAACTAAGAGATGAGTAGAAAAGCAACTCAAGAGGGGTCATATATGTGAGTGAAATCTTAAAGGCAGCCGCTACAGTCGACCACAAAAAAACAGAGATAAGTGCAAATTTATAAGCTTGGGTTTGATTTTTTTCCACATTAATACTTTTTTAGGTATTATACACAAAAAATTTAAGGAGAGCGGATGATAAAGTGTATTGTATTTTTTAAACCCAAAAGAAGACTTAAAGTCTTATGCTATAAATCCTCTGCGGTAGAGCTTTTTTATCTGCGGCAGTGATGATACCATAGAGCCAATCATAATTAGAAAACATGCTATCCATATAGTAACACTATGGTTTGATAGTCCAAAATATACAAGCATAAGTGTTGAAAGGAGTGGTGAAAAGTAGGAGGCTGAACCTAAGAGTTTAATATCTCCTTTTTTTACACCATAATCCCATGCAAAAAAAGCTACTCCGACAGGGCCTAGTCCTAAAAGAATGATTGCAACCAATTCTTGTAAGTTTGGCATTATGGTATGCTCAAAAGCAAAATGACAAAGCAGAGATAAAAGTGCAGTAACTCCACAAAAGCCACCAACTGCACTAGTAGGAACATCTGCAAAAAATCTTGAAACTACGGAGTATGTAGCCCATATAACTGCACATGCAAAAGCGTACATGTAGCCATCTATGTAGCGTGTTTCAAAGTCTAGGCCTCCTCCTTTTGAAACTAGAACAACAACTCCAACAAACCCAAGCAAGCCTCCTGCAACATGAAACCATCTCAGTTTTTCATTTGGTAAAAATGAGCTAAAAAGAACAATAAAAAGAGGCCAAAGATGGTTAATGAGATTTGCCTCAATCGCAGGGGCATTTTGAATAGCTAAAAAGTAAAAATAGTGATAACCAAAAAGACCACCAACCCCAACAACCCAAACTTTGAACGGTAATCTTAGGTGAACTGATATACCCTTTGCCTCTTTTTTCCATAAAACTAGACCAATGATAAATGCAATAAAAAATGCCATAGCAGTAAGTTGAAATGGGGGGATTCTACTAGAGAGCACACTCAAACTTGCTAGTGTTGACCAAAGTAAAATTGCAAAAATACCGAACAAATTTCCTTTTCGCATATAAAAATTCCTAAGTTATGTTAAAATTTGTAAAAAAAGGATTTAATTTTGAATAAAAAACTATTTTTTTTAATTGTACCATTATTTAATATAGTCTTGTTTGCAAGTGAAGCAAAAGAGGCTATTGAGCTAGCAAAGAAGTATGAAAAAAATGATGATATTAAAAATGCAATGAAGCAGTACAAAAAAGCAGCCCTAATGCCAGTAAAGCCTAAAGGCGATAATATAGAAGATGGCGATATAGTGACTTTTGGAAACAATGTTATAAAAAGCTATGACAACAACAAAACCAATGAGACAATTAAGCAGATAATCTACTCCTCATTTAATATAGAATCCTATAGGATAAACTACTTGCTTCCCTTAACCTATGATAACCAAAAGCATATAAAGCATGATGGCTACAGATCAAGGAAGAGTGTCGAGACAAAATTTCAAATTAGTTTTAAAAAAGGGTTGTTTAAAAATATACTTGACATGGACGACAAGCTTTTTCTTGCATACACGCAAACTTCATGGTGGCAAACCTTGGCACCATCAGCACCATTTAGAGAGACAAGCTATACACCTGAACTGTTTTTGGACATACCTTTTAAGAGCACTAAAAGTGTATTGAAATCCTATAGAATCGGACTTGTTCATCAGTCAAATGGAAAGCTTAATAACTCAAGGTCTTGGAATAGAGTTTACATGAGTGGTATTTTTCACTACAAAGGTATATTTTTTGAGCCTAGAGTTTGGTATAGATTTAAAGAGAATGAAAAAAAAGATATTAATCACTCAAAGGGTGATGACAATCCAGACATACTGCACTATCTAGGATATGGTGACATGGTCGTATCTTATCCATATAAAGAGCATCTATTCTCCTCTACAATAAGAAAAAAATCTATCCAATTCGACTGGACATTCAATCTATTTGGGCTTAAAGACATGTATGGATATCTACAAATTTTTAGTGGTTATGGCGAAAGTCTGATTGATTACAATAAGAGAGTTGAGAGAGTTGGTATCGGTTTTGCGATAACTCGCTAGTGCAGATACAAAAAAGAGAGAAGGAGTTAAGCTCTTTCTCTCTTAAAGATTATAAATTTAAAAAATTAATATCTTGAGTCGCGTCTTGGGCGCTCTTCTCTAGGTCTAGCTTCATTAACTCTTAAAGTTCTTCCGTCTATCTCTTTTTCATTTAATGCTTCAATTGCTGCTGCTGCTGCTGTATCATCGCTCATCTCAACAAAACCAAAACCTTTTGATCTACCAGTGTCTCTGTCACTTATAACTCTTGCACTAGCAACTTCGCCAAACTCTGAAAACAGCTCTATTAGTCTGCTATCATCTGTACTGTAAGAAATATTACCTATGTAAATATTCATGTACTCTTCTCCTTAAATTTTCAAACCCAATGATAATTGCAACACAAGACATGCTTTAACGACACAAAGGAATTTCTTGAAGGCAATTATATCATAATTTTTTTCTAATTTAACACATTTGTGCAAATTTCTTCTGTTTTTTTGCTAATTTAGTTAGTTTTTTCACTAGATAGACTATAATATACGCATGTTCGAACTCACAATCACACTAGGGTTAAAAATCCTACCTCTTTACATAACCATAGCTCTAGGCTATATTATGGTTCGCTTTTTTCAAGCAAGACGCGAAGGAATGGCATCTTTGCTTATCTATATCATAGGTCCCGTTGTAATCTTTATGGCATCATATAAGGTTCAACTCAACTTTGCGGTTATTGCTCTTCCGATATTGCTTTTTATTTTGAGTAGTTTTTTAGCTCTAGTCTCTTTGCGAGTAAGTAAAAATATATTTCATGACAATACAAAAAATATCTTAGCATTTTCAGCAGGAACAGGCAATACGGGATATTTTGGCATACCTCTTGCTATAATGTTTTTGAGCGAAGAGTTGGCTTATATCTATATATTTGCCGTTCTTGCCTCTTTTGTCTATGAGAGCACTGTTGGTTTTTTTGTTGTAGCCAAAGGCAACTATAGCATACAGCAAAGCCTCGCGAAAATTGCCAGACTTCCATCTGTATATGCACTTATGCTTGGTCTTGCATGTAATGTATTTGAGGTTGAGTTTAGCGATGACTTTGTTAATTATCTTGATTATTTTAAGGGTGCTTATGCAATTTTAGGCATGATGATGATAGGCATGGGGTTAAAAGGGCTAGCCAATATTGGGATTGACAAGCTTTTTATGAGTTTTGCTTTTGCTATAAAGTTTATAGTCTATCCCTTGGTTGTGCTTGGTGTTATATGGATAGACTCTCAATTTTTCCAATTTTTCCCACAAGACTTATATAAGGTGATGTTTATATTTTCAATCGTCCCCATGGCTGGAAATACAGTCGCAGTAGCTACCCTGCTAGGTGTTCATCCGGAGAAAGCATCACTTGCTGTTGTCTTAAGCACTGCTATCTCTATATTTACCATCCCTATTATGATTGTTTGGCTTATGCCTTAAGTGGGTACAAAATGTCAAAAAAAATATACAAACTAAGTGATATTGAAAAGATACTGACATATGCACCTCCTATATTTTTTATTTTTCTAGCAACACTCTGCCTATTTGTGGCATATTTCATCATAAATTATCAACAAGTAAGCAAGATAGCTCTTATGACTCAAAAAGAGAAATTTTTCAATCAAAAACACCTTGATAACTTCATTGACGAGTCTCGCCAAAAAACAAAAACAAAGCTTAGTAAAAGGCAACAAGAGCTACAAAAAAGCGTTCATCTCCTAAAGGGAGTCTATGCGACAACAAGATATAAGGGGTTAACATCACACATAAAGAAGATAGAAGATAAAAATCATATATTTTTTGTGGTTTTTGACAAGGATTTAAATATCTACCATGGAGAAGAGATAGTAAAGAATATACAAAAACTCATCTTTGGTCAAAAAGTTTATAAAAAATACCTAAACTTAACACTACTATATATCTTCTCTCAAGGAGCCAACTCATCTCTGTCTTGGATAGATGAAACAAACAGAACCATCCAGCTTAGCTATTTCAATAAAACTTATGATGCAGAGCTTTTTATAGGAGCATTCTCCTTAGTTGATAGCATCAAGAGATTAATGATAGATGAGTATACCCATGCTATAACAACCATCTCAAATAGCACAAACAAAGAGCGGTACTTTTGGATATACGATAATGAAACACGCAGGATGTTTAATGCAAATAATGAGAAAAGATGGGAGATAGCAATAAAAACTAACACAGAAAGTCTATATGAGAATCTTACAAAATATCAACTACATATAGGCATCACTCCAAATTTAGAGATATTAAAAAAACATATAAAAAAAGTAGAAGATGAGTTCAGCACTAGAAAGATAGTTACTCTTTCGATTATCTCTCTCATTTTTATTTTTCTGCTTATCTTCACAACCCTCTTTTCAAACTTTATCAAAAAAAGATTCAACACATACAACAACCAACTTGAAGCCATAGTAAAAAATGAAATTGCTAAAAACGAAGAGAAACAAAAGCTACTTATTCAACAAAATAGGCTTGTTGCTATGGGCAAAATGATTGGAGCGATCGCCCATCAGTGGAGACAGCCTCTAAACAATATCTCCCTTATCATCCACTTCATAAAAGACAACATACAAGAGGATAGATTCAATAGTTTTTTTAATCGTGCGAAAGAGCAGATTGAGTACATGTCACAAACTATAGATGATTTTAGAGATTTTCACAAACCATCTAAATGTAGTGAGCCATTTGAAATAAAAAAAGCTATAAGTTCAGCCATAACAATCCTACATGTAGACGATAATATAACTATAAATCTAATAGGTGCTCATCTCTTTATTGATGGCTATAAAAATGAGTTTCAACAAGCCATACTAAATATATTGTCTAATGCAAAAGATGCGATAGGAGAAGATAATGGTACGATAGATATAGCTATAAGTGATAAAAAAATAACTATTCACAACGATGGCGGCAGAGCAAGCAAGGAGGTGTTAGATAGAATGTTTGAACCCTACTTTACTACAAAAGAGGATAAAAAAGGTTTAGGAATTGGTCTGTATATGACAAAAGTTATCATAGAGGAGAGCATGGGAGGGGAGATATTTGCAAACAACTCTCTTAATGGCATAACATTTACTATCATTTTGTAAAAGGCTTTAAAAGAGGTCAGTTTGTTGTTAAAAGTTACATTTTAGCCTTTAAGTGTAATTTTTAACAACTTCATAGTAATTTTTTATTAAATTTTATATATACTTCAAGCCAGAAGGAGAAAAATGCTACAATTTTTTACAAGAGTTCTTTTGGCAGAAGATGAGTCTGTAGCTCGTGAAATACTTGAGTTTTATCTTAACACTATCTTTGATGAAGTAATTGTGGCAAAAGATGGACTTGCTGGCTTAGAAATTTATAAAAAAAATTTAAAACAAAATAAAAAAATTGATTTAGTGCTTACTGATATCAAGATGCCAAATATGGATGGCATAGAGATGCTAGAAAGTATCTACAGCCTAAATAAGAAACAAAAATTTATCATAGTTTCAGCATATAAAGATGAAAAAATGCTACTAAAATCAATACACTTAAAAGTTCTTGGCTACTTTATTAAACCTCTAAATGTGGATAATATCATGGGAATGCTCATAAAAGCAAAAGATGAGGTTTTAAAGGAAAAAGAGAAAGAAGTTGTTGAGATAAATAAAACATACGCCTACTCAAGACAGTCAAAACTGTTATATAAAAATGGCAAACTAGTAAAGCTAACTAAAAAAGAGGCACAAGCACTAGATATTTTAATGCTCAATAGAGGGAATATTGTTAAAATTAGCCTCTTCAAAAGAGAGCTTTGGGGAGAAAAAGAGACTCTTGATGCAACTTTTAGAACGGTGATGAAAAGACTCAAGGATAAGATAAAAGCAGAGGACTTTATACTATCAAGAAAGGGTCAAGGATATATAATAGAGTAGATAAGTAACAAAATTTCAATATTTTTTTCTTTTATATAGATAAATCGAAACTTTTTTGAAACTATAAACTATAATAAACTTATTAACACAAAGGAGTAGATATGACAACATCAAGTTTGTTAAAAAAAGTTTTAGTTAGCTCAGCCCTGTCGGCAACCCTCATTAGCGGAGCAGTTGCTGCAGAGCAAAAATACATAATTGCAACAGCAAGCACAGGCGGTACTTACTACCCAGTCGGTGTTGGAATTGCAACCATCGCTAGTCTTAAGCTTGCAAAAGAGCACAAGATGACATTTTCAGCGATTACAAGTGCGGGAAGTGGCGAAAACATAGATATGATTGATAAGGGTGAAGTTGACTTTGCAATCATACAGGGTCTTTTTGGATCAATGGCATGGCAAGGAAAAGCAAAGTATGAGGGAGAGCCAAGAAAAAATATCCGCTCAGTAAGTATGCTTTGGCAAAATGTTGAGCAGTTTGTTGTTTTTAACAAAATAGCGACTACAGGCAACATTATGGACATGAAAAATATGTATGGCAAAAAGTTTTCAATAGGAAAAAGAAACTCAGGAACAAGAGTTTCAGGTCAGACAATTCTTGGAGCATTAGATATTGACTACTCTAAGATGAACCTACAATTCTTAGGTTATGGACCAAGTGCAACCGCTATGCAAGACAGAAAGATAGACGGCATGAATATCCCATCAGGTCCACCAACAAGTGCAATTACCAATGCTTATGCAGCAATTGGAGCTGATAAGATTCGGCACCTAGAGTTTAGTGATGCAGATGTAAAAAAGATAAGTGATGCATACCCAGTATGGACAAGATATGTCATAAAGGCAGGAACTTATCCTGGGCAAAAAAATGACATAAATACTATAGCTCAGCCAAATATGCTTGTTGTTACAAAAGATACACCACTCCAGACAGTATATCTTCTAACAAAAACCATGTATGAAAACTTGCCATTCCTAAATACAGTTCACAAAGCAACAACAGTTATGGATATAAACAAGGCTATCTCAGGTCTTCCTATGCCTCTTCATCCTGGAGCTGTAAAATTTTACAAGGAGCAAGGTATAACTATACCAGATAGACTATTGGCTAAATAGTGCTCAAGTTTAGCAAAGCTAGCGTAAATAAATTTACATTTGTTTACGCTATATTTATCTCAATATTCCACTTCTATCTTAACATACAAGGCGGGCTAAGCGACCTTTGGTTCAATGCTGCTCACTTTTCACTTTTAGCATCTTTAGGTTTTTT
Organism: uncultured Sulfurospirillum sp.; assembly: GCA_964407605.1. Lineage (GTDB taxonomy): Bacteria > Campylobacterota > Campylobacteria > Campylobacterales > Sulfurospirillaceae > Sulfurospirillum_A. The sequence continues at coordinate 26,034 of CAYOWG010000004.1, forward strand.
AACATATAGAGGTTCAAAATACTCCAACGACGAATTTGTACCAATATTCGATATTTTATTATCCATATTGGTGTTAATTCCTTTCATATATCTTGTAGGCTTTGAAGAGTCTCTCTATCAAGAGGCTGATGGGGACATGAGATTTTGGGATATAAATATCGCAATTTTATCTATAGTTTTATCTATAGAGATAGTCAGAAGAACTACAGGTCTCATCATACCTTTTATCATGCTTACTGCTATCGGTTATATAGTCTTTTTTGGTCAATATATTGATGGAGTGTTTGCTTTTGGTGGTATGACTTATGAGCGGTTTTTATATCGTATGTACTTTACGGGAGAGGGGCTATTTGGCTCAATCGCTACTATATCTTCAACTTTTGTATTTATGTTTATACTCTTTGCTGCATTTTTACTTAAGAGTGGTGCAGGGGATTTCATAGTCGATCTCTCATCAGTTCTTACTTCAAGATTTCGTGGGGGTGCTGGCCATGTTGCGGTCTTTAGCTCCGCTCTTATGGGAACTATCTCGGGAAGTGCAGTGGCCAATACAGTCTCAACAGGCTCAATCACAATCCCTATGATGAAAAAAAATGGCTTTAAGCCCATCTTTGCTGCTGGAGTAGAGACAGCTGCCTCAACAGGAGGTCAAATCATGCCCCCTATTATGGGTGCTGGAGCTTTTATTATGGCTCAAATCACACAAATCCCTTTTATAACTATCATCACAGTGTCAGTCCTGCCTGCTATTCTCTACTTTGCATCAATCGGGTTTTATATCCACATACATGCAAAAAAGTATGACATAGCAAAAGAGGAAACAAAAGTTAAGCTACTTCCAATCCTAAGAGAGGGTTTTCACTTTCTAATTCCGCTCTCTACTCTAGTTGGACTTTTGATATATGGCTTTACTCCAACTTATGCAGCGGGCATCTCCATAGTTGCTATCATAGGGGCATCGCATCTAACAAAACATAAAAAGATGGGAGTTAAAAAGATTTTAGAAGCTCTCGCACTTGGAAGTCAAAACATGGTCGTCACTGGCGTACTTCTTATCGGTGTTGGTATTATAGTTGGAGCCATCAATATCTCTGGAATTGGAATCATCTTCTCTCAACTTATTATGGAGTGGTCGCAGGGTCATCTCATCATCGCAATTGTTCTTATAGCTCTCGCTTCACTTGTTCTTGGCATGGGTCTTCCTGTAACTGCCTCTTATGTAGTTTTGGCTGTTCTATCTGCTCCTGCTCTTGTAGGACTTATGCTCTCTCCTGAAATGGCTGCTTTATCGGCAGCTGGAATCAATATGCCTGAGGCTACCATGTATCTTCTCTCGGCTCACCTTATTATATTTTGGTTATCTCAAGACTCCAACTTGACTCCTCCTGTCTGCCTCGCTGCATTTGCTGCTGCTGGGATTGCTGGAACTCATCCTATGAGAACAGGGGTTCAATCTTGGATATTAGGAAAAGGTCTATATATAGTGCCTCTTCTTTTTGCATTTTCCCCACTCATAACTGGTAACTGGATTGAGAAGATAGAGGTTTTTGCATTTGGCATGGTTGGTTTTTTAGCCTTTACTATATCTGTATCTAACTTTTGGGATAGAAAACTCTACATTTGGGAGAGAGTTGTATTTGCAACGAGCTCTCTTCTTCTTCTCTCACAAGATACACTTTTTAACTGGGAAAGTCACTTTGAAACTGTAGCAAATGTACACATCATAGGCTTTATTCTCTTTTGTTGTATAATGGCATTTCATAAACTAACAGGAGAGAAACAATGCAAAACACTATCGACAAACTAGAGAAGAACGGATTTGAAGTCCTACATGTAGAGAGCTCAAAAAAGGCTCTAGAGATTGCTAAAACCTATATCAAAGATGGTCTAAAGATAGGGCTTGGAGGTTCAGAAACAGTCCTGCAAGTTGGACTTTTAGACTATCTAGTTAAGCATAAAAATATAGATCTATGCAATCAGTATGAGAGTGGAATTGATATGGAAGAGAACATGGAGCGAAGAAGGCAAGGGATTTTGAGCGATCTATATATTACAGGTTGCAACGCTATCACAAAACAGGGAGAACTTGCCAATGTTGATGGTAGTGGCAACCGTGTGGCTGCTCAAATCTTTGGTCCAAAAAAAGTTCTTATTCTCGCTGGAATAAACAAAATAGTCGAGGATTTAGAAGCGGGCTTTAGACGCATAGATGAAGTTGCAATTCCAAAAAATTTAGAGCGAGTAAACAAGAAGTCAATAGAAATGGGGAAAGAGCCTCAATACACTAGTGATAACATGGCAAATAAATTCTCATACATAAATGGCGACAAAAAAGGAAGAACAACTATCATCCTCATAGATGAAGAGCTAGGTTATTAATGTATGACTATCTTGTAATTGGCGGAGGTATCATAGGTCTAAATATAGCAAAAAATCTCAAAGAGAGAGACTCCACATGTAGAGTTGTTTTGATAGACAAAGAGCCAACACTAGGACTTCATGGAAGCGGCAGAAACTCTGGTGTACTTCATGCTGGATTCTACTACAGTGCTGAGTCTTTAAAAGCAAAATTTACTAGAGATGGCAACATAGCGCTGCACAAATTTTGTGAAAAAAGAGGGTTACATGTAAATAGGTGTGGAAAAGTTATAGTAGCTACAAATGAAGAGGAGCTAGATGGCTTAAAGGAGCTAAAAAGAAGGGGAGACAAAAATGGTGTTAAGCTTTTATGGCTAGATAGAGATGAGCTAAAGGCTAAATATCCAAACATAAAGAGCTACAAAAAAGCACTATTTTCACCAAATACCTCCACTGTAAACCCTAAAGAGCTTACACTAGAGTTTGCCAAAGTAGCAAAGGAGATGGGTGTTACAATCCTAACAAATACAGCCTATAAAAAACGAATAAGCGATAACGAAATTTCAACAACTCAAGGAAGCATAAAGTATAAAATGCTCATAAATTGTGCGGGACTGTATGCCGACAAGATAGCACAAAACTATGGCTTTGCAAAAAACTACACTATCATCCCCTTTAAAGGCATATACCTAAAAGACAAAGAGAACCAAAGCAGACTTAGCACAAACATCTATCCTGTTCCAAACTTAGCAAATCCATTTTTAGGTACACACTACACCCTAACTGAAAAAAACGAGGCGAAGATAGGACCAACAGCAATACCCGCTTTTTGGAGGGAGAACTATAGCGGTTTTAAAAATTTTAAATTTTGCGAGATGAGAGAGATACTTTTTTATGAAGCAAAGCTTTTTATAACAAATGCTTTTGGATTTAGAAGTCTAGCATACACAGAAGTTAAAAAATATATAAAATCACACCTTATAGATTTAGCCAAAAACCTAACAAATGATATGAGCCATAAAGGCTACGACTCTTGGAGTACTCCTGGCATAAGAGCCCAACTGCTTGACACCAAAACCCTTGAGCTAGTGCAAGATTTTGTAGTCGAAGGCGACAAAAAAAGTGTACATGTACTCAATGCAGTAAGCCCTGCCTTTACCTCATCAATCCCTTTTGCAAACTGGGTTGTGGAAAATTATGTTTTAAAAACTAATAAGGACTAAGTCCATCATTGTATCTTAGCCACCCCTTGACGATACGATAGATATTCCATATGGCTAAAGCTAAAAGAATAAGCCATCCGATGCCTATGAATGCTGTAATAATTCCAATAATACCTAAGATGATAGTCACCCAAAAAGTATTTATCTGCCATCTAAAGTGGTCTTGTAGCCAAGAGGCATCACTGTCGCCTCTCTTTACATAAGCGACTATAACACCGATGATGTAGGTTATACCAAAGAGGTAA